>NZ_DAIUBO010000090.1:0-14502 GCF_036846665.1 Amaricoccus sp.
TGTCGGTCCCGGTGCGGGCACGATCCCGGGTCTTCCCGATCCCCGGAGCGGCCGGCGGCGCCAGAATGTCGAAGCTCGTATTCCCCGGAGGGACAAGATGAACCGCAAGATCCTTTGCGCCCTGCTCGCCGTCATGGCGCTCTCGGCCTGCAACACGCTCGCCGGCGCCGGCAAGGACGTCTCCGCCACCGGCGACGCCCTGACCGGCACCGCGGAAAAGGCCGATTCCAAGATGTGACCCTCGCGACGCCGGCGCCCCCGGGCGGCGGCGTCGCAGGCCCGCTCCGGCAGGCGGTGCCTACCTAAAGCGCGTCGGCCAGCAGATGCGCCGCCGTGGCCGCGGAGATCCGGGCCGCGACGATGCTGCCGGGAAGCGCCGGCGTGCTCAGCCGCGTCTGCGCGAAGCCCTCGGTTCGCCCGAGATCGGGCTTCTCCATCAGCAGCCGCACCTCGCGCCCCCGCATCGCGGCGAGATGCAGGCGCACCCTTTCCGCGCCGAGGGCCCGCAGCCGCGCCGCCCGCTCCCGCACCAGGGCGGGATCGACCTGCGGCATGCGCGCCGCCGGCGTGCCCTCGCGCGGGCTGAAGGGAAAGACATGCAGCCAGGTCAGGCCGCATTCCGCGACGAGATCGAGCGAGCGCGCGAACATCGCCTCCGTCTCGGTGGGAAAGCCCGCGATGATGTCGGCCCCGAAGACGATCTCCGGCCGCGCCGCGCGCAGCCGCGCACAGACCGCGATGGCATCCTCCCGCGAATGCCGCCGCTTCATGCGCTTGAGGATCAGGTTGTCGCCCGCCTGCAGCGACAGGTGCAGATGCGGCATCAGCCGCGGCTCGCCGCCGATCGCCTCGATCAGCCGGGGATCGGCCTCGACGCTGTCGATCGAGCTGATCCGGAGCCGCGCCAGATCCGGCACCCGGGCCAGGATCGCCGCCACGAGATCGCCGAGCCGCGGCGTCCCTTCGAGATCGCCCCCCCAGCTCGTCAGGTCGACCCCGGTCAGCACCACCTCGTTGAAGCCCCGGTCGCGCAGCCGCGCGACCTGCCCGACCACCACTTCCGCCGGCACGCTGCGCGAATTCCCGCGGCCGAAAGGAATGATGCAGAAGGTGCAGCGGTGGTCGCAGCCGTTCTGCACCTGCACATAGGCCCGCGCCCGCGTCCCCAGCCCGTCGATCAGCGGCGCCGGCGCCGCGGTCTCGGCCATGATGTCGCCGACCTGCACCCGGCCGCCGCCATCGCGCCCCAGCGCCGCCCAGGTCTCCGGGCGGAGCTTGGCGTCGTTGCCGAGTACGACGTCGACCTCCTCCATCGCCGCGAAGCGCCCGGCCTCGGTCTGGGCCGCGCAGCCGGTGACCACGATCCGCGCCGAGGGATGCTCGCGCCGCAGCCGGCGGATGCCCTGGCGGGCCTGCCGCACCGCCTCGGCGGTCACCGCGCAGGTATTGACGATCACCGCATCCTCGACCCCGGCGCGCTCGGCGAGCCCGCGCATCGCCTCGGTCTCGTAGGCGTTCAGCCGGCAGCCGAAGGTGCGGAAGCTCGGGGCGGTCATCGGAGGGCGGCCAGGAACTCGGCCGAGAGCCGGCCCTCGAAGACCAGCGCCGTGGGCCCGGTCATCCAGACGCCGTCGTCGCGCCAGTCCACGAGCAGCTCGCCGCCATCGAGGCGGACCGTCACCTTCCGCCCGGTCAGCCCCCGCCGCGCTGTCACCACCACGGCGGCGCAGGCGCCGGATCCGCAGGCCAGCGTGACCATGCCGCCGCGTTCCCAGACGCGCATCCGGATGGTGGCCGGGTCGATCACCTGCACGAATTCGACATTCGTCCGCTCGGGAAAGAGCGGATGATGCTCGATGCCGGGGCCGATGGTGGCGAGGTCGACCGTCTCCGCATCCGGCACCACAAAGACGCAATGGGGATTGCCCATGCCCGCCGCGCCCGGATCGCCCTCGATCGGCAGCGCATCGAGATCCATAGCGTGCGCCAGCGGCACCGCCTCCCAGGTGAGCTGCGGCGCTCCCATGTTGACCGCGATCAGCCCGTCGCCGGCATCCCGTGCCAGAAGCCGGCCGCGGCCGGTTTCGAGGTCGCAGGAATCGCCTCCGGATTCGGCCATCAGCAGCCGCGCGACGCAGCGCGTCGCATTGCCGCAGGCATCCGCCGCGCTGCCGTCGGCGTTCCAGAAATCGACGCGCACCGGGCCCGCGCCGTCCGCCCGGATCACCGCGAGCTGGTCGAAGCCGATACCTCGGTTGCGATCCCCCAGCGCGCGTGCCAGCGCAGGCGTCACGGCTTCGCCCGAGGCGCGCGCGTCGAGAACGACGAAATCGTTGCCGAGTCCGTGCATCTTCAGAAAGTGCAGGCCCTGCGACCGCGCGGGGCTTCGGGATTCGCGTTCCATCGCCGCTATATAGGCGAAGGTTCGGGGCGCGGCCACACGCCCGACGCGGCGGGCGATTCCCCTTGACCCTGCGGGCCGGGTTGCTTAGGGCAGCCCCAAGCGTTGGGCCCGTAGCTCAGTTGGCAGAGCAACTGACTTTTAATCAGTGGGTCACAGGTTCGAATCCTGTCGGGCTCACCAAGGCTGAACGTGCGGGCTCGTAGCTCAGTGGTAGAGCAGTTGACTCTTAATCAATTGGTCGAAGGTTCGAATCCTTCCGAGCCCACCACCTAACTCAAGGACTTGCGTCGGATCCCCGGCGCTTGCATCCGCCGCGGACAGCTGGCGGCCTGGATGCGTGGCAATCGGCAGGCGGGTAGGCCACGAGGTCGGACCGCTCCTGCATCGGAGGACGTTTCCTGGTCCATCCGGTCAGGTAGTCACGCTGCCCCGCCGCGCTGGCATCGCAAAGCTCCATTCGATCGCGCAGTCCCACAAACCGGTCGATTGCGCGGACGATTCGTCCATCGCCCCGCGCTCCACGGGATCCGACCGATCCACCATGAACGCGATCGCGACGCGCCCGACGGGCGTCGTGCGGGCGGCGCTCCGCCTGCCATGCTCCAGCCGCAACCGCGCCAGGGCGGCCCAACCATGGCGATCCACCCGAGAAATCCTCTGCGGGCGGACCGAAGGCCCGCAGTCGGTGTCAGAGCATCGCGGGCACGACCTGATCGGGAGGGCGGTGGCCGTCGGCGAAGGTCTTGATGTTGATGATCACCTTCTCGCCCATCTCCATCCGCCCTTCGAAGGTCGCCGAGCCCATATGTGGCAGCAGCATCACGTTGGGCAGGTCGCGCAGGAGCGGGCTGATGTCGTGGCCGTGCTCGTAGACGTCGAGGCCGGCGCCGCCGAGCTCGCCCGCCCGCAGCATCCGGACCATGGCGTTCTCGTCGATCACCTCGCCGCGGGCGGTGTTCACGATATAGGCCGAGGGCTTCATCAGCTTCAGCCGCCGCGCGTTCATCAGATGGAAGGTCGAGGGCGTGTGCGGCACGTTGATCGACAGGATGTCGATGCGCGCCAGCATCTGGTCGAGGCTCTCCCACCAGGTCGCGCCGAGCTCCGCCTCGGTGTCGGGATGCAGGCGTCGCCGGTTGTGGTAATGGACCGTCAGCCCGAAGGTCCGCGCGCGGCGGGCGATCGCCCGGCCGATCCGCCCGAGCCCGAGGATGCCGAGCTGCTTGCCGGCGATGCGGTGCCCCATGAGCGCCGTGGGCGACCAGCCCTGCCATTCCCCGCGCTGGATCATCGCCGCCCCCTCGGGCAGCCGGCGCGGCACCGCGAGGATCAGCGCCATGGCCATGTCGGCGGTGTCCTCGGCCAGCACGCCGGGGGTATTCGTCACCACGATGCCGCGCGAGAGCGCGCTCGCCACGTCGATATGGTCGAAGCCCGCGCCGTAGTTCGCGATCAGCCGCAGGTCCGGGCCGGCGCGGGCGAGCAGGTTGGCGTCGATCCGGTCGGTGATGGTGGGGACCAGCACCTCCGCCCCCGCCATCGCCTGGGCGAGCTCCTCGCCGGTCATGGGCCGGTCCTCGGCGTTGAGGGTCACGTCGAAAAGCTCCCGCAGGCGGGACTCGACCGGCGCAGGCAGACGGCGCGTCACCACGACGCGCGGGCGGGGAGTCGGCATGCGGATTCCTGTTTCTCTGCGGCGCGCTATTCGCTATCGTTGCGGGATAATTGCACGGGGCGGTCCGGAAGATCCAGACACTTCCCGGCACGAGGATGCGAGCAGGAGGCCCCTGTCTTGACGGGAATCGCGGGCATGGCGCGATGCGCGGCGGTCGTGGCGCTCATCGCCGTGTTCGCCGGAGAATCGGCGGGCAGGACCGCCGCCGAGCCGGGCGCGCGCGGGCCGGTCACCAATCTGCCGCTGCCGCGATACGTCTCGCTCCGGGCGGAGAGTGCGAATGCCCGGCGCGGTCCGGATTTCGACCAGCGGGTCGATTGGGAATTCGTGCGCCGCGGGCTGCCGCTGCAGGTGGTGGCCGAATACGGCCTCTGGCGGCGCGTGGTCGATTCCGAGGGCGTGGGCGGCTGGGTGCATAATTCGCTCCTGTCGGGCGCGCGTACCGGTCTCGTCCAGGGCGATGCCGCGGTGGCGCTCCATGCGGCGCCCAGCGAGCGGAGCGCGGTCCGCGCGATGGCCGAGCCGGGCGTGATCGCGCGCATCGCGGCCTGCGAGGCGGAATGGTGCGACGTCTCCGCCGGCGGTTTCACGGGCTGGATCCCGCAGGGCGTGCTCTGGGGCGTCGATCCCGGCGAGGTCTTCGACTGAACTTCAATCGGGACGATAGCGGACCGGGCGCTTGCGCCGCGAACGGCTGCGATGCTAGAGGACTGACCTGCAACGACAGGCGGCAGGACGGGGGCACGGGCCAGACATGACGGAAAGGCCGACCCGGATCGACCACGAGGGCCTTCTTGCCTGCGCGCGCGGTGAGATGTTCGGCACCGGCAATCCGCAGCTGCCCATGCCGCCGATGTTGATGATGGACCGCATCACCGACATCTCCGCCGAGGGCGGTCCGGCCGGCAAGGGGCATGTGGTCGCGGAATTCGGCATCCGCCCGGATCTCTGGTTCTTCGCCTGCCATTTCATCGGGGATCCGGTGATGCCGGGCTGCCTCGGCCTCGACGCGCTCTGGCAGCTGACCGGCTTCAACCTCGGCTGGCGCGGCATGACCGGGCGCGGGCGCGCGCTCGGTGTCGGCGAGGTGAAGTTCACCGGCATGGTGACGCCCGCGGTGAAGCTGGTGGAGTACACGGTCAATTTCACGCGGGTGATCGACCGCAAGCTCAAGCTCGGCATCGCCAATGGCGAGATGCGGGCCGATGGCGAGCTGATCTATACTGCCACCGACATGAAGGTCGGCCTTTTCACGGACTGAAGGAGGACCGGCCATGCGCCGTGTCGTGATCACGGGCCTCGGGATCGTCTCTTCGATCGGCAACGACGCCGACGAGGTCACCGTTTCGCTGAAGGCCGGCCGCTCGGGCATCAGCTTCGCGCCGGATTATGCCGAGCGCGGCTTCCGCTGCCAGGTGCACGGGCGCCCCGATATCGACATCGCGGCGCATGTGGACAAGCGCCAGCTGCGCTTCATGGGCGACGGGGCGGCCTGGAACTACATCGCCATGGAACAGGCGATCGCCGACAGCGGGCTGGAGGAGCGCGAGGTCTCGAACGAGCGCACCGGGCTGATCATGGGCTCGGGCGGGCCGTCGACGCGCAACCTCTTCGAGGCGCACCGGATCGTCATCGAGAAGGGAAGCCCCAAGCGCATGGGCCCCTTCATGGTGACGCGCGGCATGAGTTCGACCAATTCCGCCTGCCTCGCGACCCCGTTCCACATCAAGGGGATCAACTATTCGATCACCTCGGCCTGCTCGACCTCCGCGCATTGCATCGGCAACGGGGTCGAGCAGATCCAGTGGGGCAAGCAGGACATCGTCTTCGCGGGCGGCGGCGAGGAGCTCGACTGGACGCTCTCCTGCCTCTTCGACGCCATGGGGGCGATGAGTTCGAAGTACAACGACACGCCCCGGACCGCGAGCCGCGCCTTCGACGCCACCCGCGACGGCTTCGTGATCGCCGGCGGCGGCGGCGTGGTGGTGCTCGAGGAGCTCGAGCACGCACTGGCCCGCGGCGCGAAAATCTATGCCGAGGTCACCGGCTACGGCGCCACCTCGGACGGCTACGACATGGTGGCGCCCTCCGGCGAGGGGGCCGAGCGCTGCATGAAGCTTGCGCTCTCGACCATCGGCAACCGCAAGGTCGGCTACATCAATGCCCATGGCACCTCGACGCCGGCCGGCGACGTGACCGAGGTCGAGGCGATCCGCCGGGTCTTCGGGGAGGATTCGGTGCCGAAGATTTCCTCCACGAAATCGCTGACCGGGCATTCGCTCGGCGCGACCGGCGTGCAGGAGGCGATCTACTGCCTGATCATGCTGCGGGACGACTTCATCACTGCCTCGGCCAATATCACCGAGCTCGACCCCGCGATCCGGCCCGGAGAGATCGCGCTGGAGCGGATCGACGGCGCCGGGCTCGACACGGTGATCTCCAACAGCTTCGGATTCGGCGGCACCAACGCCACCCTCGCGCTCAGCCGCTATCATGGCTGAGGCCGGGCCGACCAGCGGGCTGATGGCCGGCAAGCGGGCGCTGATCCTCGGGGTCGCGAACGACCATTCCATCGCCTGGGGCATTGCCAAGGTGCTGCACGCCGCGGGTGCGGAGCTCGCCTTCACCTATCAGGGCGAGGGGTTCGGGCGCAGGGTCGAGCCGCTGGCGCGCTCGCTCGGGGCCGAGATCGTGCTGCCGGCGGACGTGCAGGATCCCGCCTCGCTCGATGCGCTCTTCGCCGAGGTGGGGCGGGTCTGGGGCGGGCTCGACGTGCTGGTCCATGCCATCGCCTACTCCGACAAGGCCGAGCTCGACGGCCGCTTTCTCGACACCAGCCGGGAGAATTTCCTGCGCTCGCTCGACATCTCCTGCTACAGCCTCGTCGACCTCACCCGCCGTGCCGCGCCGCTGATGACCCAAGGCGGATCGATCATCACGCTCACCTATATCGGCGCGCAGCGGGTCACGCCGAACTACAACGTCATGGGCGTGGCCAAGGCGGCGCTGGAGAGCGCGGTGCGCTATCTCGCCAGCGACCTTGGCCCGCAGGGCGTTCGGGTCAATGCCATCAGCCCGGGGCCGATGCGCACGCTGGCCGGTGCCGCGATCGCCGGCGCGCGCAAAGTCTATCGCGCGACCGAGATGAACGCGCCGCTGCGCGCCAATGCCAGCCTCGAGGCGGTCGGCGGGGCGGCGCTCTATCTAGCCTCCGATCTCTCCATCTCGACCACCGGCGAGATCATCTTCGTCGACGGCGGCTATCACGTGACGGGCATGGCCCAGCCGGAGAACCTCTGAAGGCCCGTCCGGGCGGGGCTCCGGGGCGCTCGGAAAGGAGGGGTGGTCCCCGTGCTGAAGCTGGTGGTCTTCGATGCCTATGGCACGCTCTTCGACGTGGCCTCGCCCGCGCGCCGCGTCGCCGCGGAGCCGCAGTTCGCGGCTTTCACCCCGCATTTCGGCGCGGTGGCGCGCGACTGGCGCCAGAAGCAGCTGGAATACAGCTGGATCCGCGCGGTGACCGACGCGCATGCGGATTTCTGGACCGTGACCGGGGAGGCCCTCGACTGGGCGCTCGATGCGGCGGGGCTCGGTGCGGAGGCGGGGCTGCGCGACCGTCTGCGCGCGCTCTACCGCGAACCCGATGCCTTTCGGGACGCGGCGCCGGCGCTGGCGCGGCTGCGTGCCGCGCGGCTCGGCACGGCGATCCTCTCGAACGGGGAGCCGGCGATGCTCGATGCGGCGGTGGAGGCTGCGGGCATCGGCGGGTCGCTCGACGCGATCCTCTCGGTCGAGGCGGCGGGGGTCTTCAAGCCGGCGCGCGCGGTCTACGACCTGGTCGGGCGGGAATTCGGCACGGCGAAGGACGAGGTCCTCTTCGTCTCGGCCAACGGATGGGATGCGGCCGCGGCTTCGGGCTACGGGTTCGCGACGGCCTGGGTGAACCGGACGGGCGCGCCGCGGGACCGCCTGCCCTGGATGCCGGATCACGAACTGGCGGATCTCTCGGGCGTGCCGGAACTGGCGGAGGCAGGGCAATGAAGCGTTTCGTGACCTCGGACGGGCTCGGGCTCGCCTATGCCGACGAGGGCAGCGGGCTGCCCCTGCTTTGCCTCGCGGGGCTGACGCGGAACGGGGAGGATTTCGATCCGGTCCGCGATGCCTTCGGTGCGGATCTGCGCCTGATCCGGCTCGATTCGCGCGGGCGGGGCGCCTCGGACTTCGATCCGGATCCGGCCAATTACAACGTCGCCGTGGAGGCGCGCGATGCGCTCGAGCTGCTCGACCACCTCGGGCTGGAGCGTGTCGCATTGCTCGGCACCTCGCGCGGCGGCCTCTTGTCGATGGTCATGGCCGCGGCGGCGCGCGAGCGGCTGATCGGGGTGATGCTGAACGACATCGGGCCGGTGATCGAGGCCGAGGGGCTGGCGCGGATCCTGACCTATCTCGGGGTGCGGCCGAGCGCGCCCTCCCTCGACATGCTCGCCGCGGCCACGGCGGCCCAGATGCGGCCGCAATTCCCGGGCGTGACGGCGGCGATGTGGCGCGTCTTTCTCGGCCGCACCTTGCGCGAGACGCCGGCGGGGCTGGAGCTGCGCTACGATCCGGCGCTGCGCCACGCCTTCCTCGCCCAGTCCGACGCCGGCGAGCAGACCGATCTCTGGCCGCTCTTCGATGCGCTGGCCGGCGTGCCGTTGGCGCTGCTGCGGGGGGCGAATTCCGACATCCTGTCGCAGGCGACCGCCGAGGCGATGCGGGAAAGGCGCCCGGACATGGCGCTCACGATCGTGCCGGACCGCGGCCACGTGCCCTTCCTCGACGAGCCCTGCTCGCAGGACGCAATCGGCGCCTTCCTCGCCCGCCTCGCGCCGTGACCGGCATCGCGGCGATCCGGGCCGCCGCGGCGCGGGCCGGCGACCGCATCCGGCGCACGCCGCTGCTCGCGAGCCCGGCGCTCGACGCGATCGCCGGGCGGCGTGTGCTGGTCAAGGCTGAATGCCTGCAGGTCACCGGATCCTTCAAGGCCCGGGGCGGCTGGGCCGCGGTCTCGGCGCTTGAGCCGGGCCTGCGGGCGCAGGGCGTGCTCGCCTATTCCTCGGGAAATCACGCGCAGGGCGTCGCCTGGGCGGCGTCCGCCCACGGGGTGCCTTCGGTCATCCTGATGCCGAGCGATGCGCCGGCCACGAAGGTCGCGGGCGCCCGGGCGCTCGGCGGCGAGGTCGTGCTCTACGATCGTGCCGCCGAGGATCGCGACGCGCTCGGCGCCCGGCTGGCGGCGGAGCGCGGGCTCACGCTGATTCCGCCCTTCGACCACCCGGAGGTGATCGCCGGCCAGGGCACCACCGGGCTCGAGCTCGCCGAGCAGACGGCCGCGGCGGGTGTGGCGGCGGCGGAGGTGCTGGTGCCCTGCGGCGGCGGAGGGTTGAGCGCCGGCATCGCGCTGGCACTGGCGGCGGAGGCGCCCGGCCTGCGACTGCGCCCGGTGGAGCCGGAGGGTTTCGACGACATGGCGCGCTCGCTCGCCGCGGGGCGACGCGAGCGGAACGCGGTCTCGGCGGGATCGCTCTGCGACGCGATCCTGACGCCCGCGCCTGGCGCGCTCACCTTTCCGGTGCTCGCGCGCCTGGCGTTGCCGGGACTCGCGGTGGGCGACGACGAGGCGCTGCGCGCGATGGCCGTTGCGTTCCGGCATCTCAAGATCGTCCTGGAGCCGGGCGGGGCGGTCGCGCTGGCCGCGGCGCTCTACCGGCCCGAGGCCCTGGCGGGTGATGCCGTGATCGTCCTGGCCACAGGCGGCAACGTCGATGCGGCGATGTTCTCCCGCGCCCTCGCGAGTCAAGCCCGGGAGGGCTGAGCCGAGCGGGGGTGCGCTCAGGGCAGGTCGGGGCCGAGGAGGATCAGCGCCTCGAGCGCGAGGCCGGGCTGGGCGCCGGGGAAGGACTCGCGGAAGAAATCCGCCATGCGGCCCGAGAGGAACAGGTCGCTGATCGCGCGGTCCACCGCGAGCCGGAAGTCGCTGTCGCCGCGAGCGAGCGCCAGCCCCTGCTTCTCGATGGTCAGCGTATTGTCGGAGACCACGAAATTCTCGGCCATGTCGCTGGCGAAATAGAGCGCGAAGAGGATCGACTGGTCGCCGAAATAGGCGTCGATCCTGCCTTCCTCGAGCGCGGCGAGCCCCTCAATATGGTTATCGAGCGGCACGACCTCCGCCTCCATCGCCTTGGCGGCCAGCGAGTTGCGCAGGATGATCTCGGTGGTGGTGCCGGCGCGCACGCCGATCTTCTTGCCGGCCAGCGCCTCGAATTCGTGCGGGGCATCGGCGGGCAGCATGACCGCGGCACCGTCCACGAAGACCGGCAGCGAGAAATCGACGATCTCGCGCCGGTCGAGGGTGATCGAGGCCGCGCCGCAGAGCAGGTCGATCCGGCCCTCCACCACCGCGTCGAACCGATCCTCCGCGCCCACGAGGACATGGGTCGGCTTGACGTCGATGCCGAGCTGCCCGGCGAGGTGCTCGGCGATGGCGTCGCAGATCAGCACCGAATAGCCCGAGGGCAGGCCGGCCTCGCCGGCATAGGAAAGCGGTGCCGCATCCTCGCGATAGCCGATGCGCAGTTCGCCCGCGTCGCGGATGCGGTCGAGCGTCTGCGCCGCCGCCGGCAGGGCGGCGAGGCAGGCGAAAGCTGCGGCGAGCAGATGGCGGGCGGTCGGACGCATCGGGTCTTCCTCTCCTTAAGGGACCCACGCTGCTTAGGCGATGCGGGTCGGAGGTGCAAATCCGATCGGCCGGCGACCGCCCGCGCGAGCCATGGGCAAGGGCCGCGCCTCCGGCGAGAGCCGGACCCCGCGCCGCGACGGCGGCCCGGGAAGGGGTGCGCGCCCGGTGCCTAGTCGCGGTGAAGGAGCCCCGTCCAGATCACGGCGCCGAGCGCCGCTCCGGCCAGCGGCGCGACCCAGAAGAGCCAGAGTTGCCCGAGCGCGCCGGTCTCGGCGAAGAAGGCGACGGCGGTGGAGCGGGCCGGGTTGACCGAGGTATTGGTCACCGGGATCGAGACGAGATGGATGAGGGTGAGCGCGAGACCGATTGCGAGCGGGGCGAAGCCCGAGGGCGCGTTCTTGTGGGTCGTGCCGAGGATGACGATCAGGAAGAGCGCGGTCAGCACGATCTCGATCAGCAGGCAGGCGAATAGGCCGTAGCCGCCCGGCGAATTGACGCCATAGCCGTTCGAGGCGAAGCCGCCGGCGGTGAAGTCGGCCTTGCCCGAGGCGATCACGTAGAGCACGACCGCGGCGACGAGGCCGCCGGCGAGCTGGGCGATCCAGTAGGGGACGAGCTCGCTCCAGGCGAAGCGGCCGCCGATCGCCATGCCGAGCGAGACCGCCGGGTTGAAATGCCCGCCGGAGATATGGCCCACCGCATAGGCCATGGTCACGACGGTCAGGCCGAAGGCGAGGGCGACGCCGAGAAAGCCGATGCCGAGGTCGGGAAAGCCGGCCGCGAGCACGGCGCTGCCGCAGCCGCCGAAAACAAGGGTGAAGGTGCCGACGGCCTCGGCGGAAAGTTTTCTGAACACGGGTGAGCCTCTTTGGACGAAATCTCTTCGCGGACAAAGCCGCGATTCCCTACCGATAGCCCGGTTTCCGGCACCTGTCGCGGCATTTTCTCGCTCATCCGCGGGTCGCGGCCTCGGGATTCGCATGCGGATTTCCGCCGGCCCGGGACTTGCGCGGAACGATTCCTGCATCCGGGCGGTTGTCGTTCGAGGACCCGCCGCGGGGCGCGGCGCCGTCCGGGAGGAGGAGGACAGCCATGCGAAGGCTTGCAATGCTCTGTGCCATGGGACTGGCGCTCGCCGCCTGCGCGACCAGCGAACCCGAGCCGCTGACGATCGCGCAGATCGATGTCGAGGCCGACCTGACCTCGATGCAGAACCCCTCCGCCGTGCAATACTGGCAGAATCTCTCGTCCGATCTCGAGGCGGCGCTCGCCACGGAATTCTCGGGTCAGATCGACCCGGGCGGCAAGACCGTCACCGTCGACGTGGACGAGCTTTCGCTCTCCAGCCTCTACGCCCCCGGAGCCTCCTTCGCGGATGCGCGGCTGTCGGGCCGGGTGACGCTTCTCAATCCCAACGAGACCGTGGTGTCCGCCTATGACGTCACGGCGACCTCCGGCGACGTGGTTCCCTACCTGCCCGAGGGCACCGTGACGGTGCCGCCGACGAGTTCGGCCTATTACGCGGCGGTGGTGCGCGCTTTTGCCCGCGGCGCCGCGGAGACGCTGCGCGCCGGTCCCGCCTCTTGACCGCGGCGGGCGGTCCCGCCATCAGGCGCGAGCGAAACGCGGCAAGCCGGAGGGACCACCATGAACCCGCTTCTGAGCGACTGGACGGCGCCCTTCGGCCTGCCGCCCTTCGAGGCGATCGAGACCGCACATTTCGCCCCGGCCTTCGATGCCGCGCTCGCCGAGGCGCGGGCGAGGATCGACGCCATCGCCGAGGATCCCGCGCCGCCGAGCTTCGCCAATACGATCGAGGCACTGGAACGGGCCGAACTCGCACTCGACCGCGTGGCTGCGGTCTTCTTTGGGCTGGCGGGGGCCGATACCAATGACGCGATCGAGGCGCTGCAGCGCGATCTGAGCCCCCGGCTCGCGGCGCATCATTCCGAGACGATGATGAACCCGCGGCTCTTCGCCCGAATCGACGCGCTGGCGGAGCGCAAGGAGGGCCTCGGGCTCGATGCCGAGTCGGCGCGGGTGCTCGATCTCTACCACCGGATGTTCGTGCGTGCCGGCGCCCGGCTCGAAGGTGCCGAGCGCGACCGGTTGCGCGAGATCATGCAGCGGCTCGCGAGCCTCGGCACCGCGTTTTCCCAGAACGTGCTCGCCGACGAAAAGGCCTGGGCGCTGTCGCTCGGGGAGAAGGATCTGGCGCCGCTCCCGGACTGGCTCGTGGCCGCGGCGGCCGAGGCCGCTGCCGAGCGCGGCGAGGCGGGCCATGCGGTCACGCTCTCGCGCAGCCTGATCGTGCCCTTCCTGCAGATCTCGCCGGACCGGGAACTGCGCGAGACTGCCTTCCGGGCCTGGGTGGCACGCGGCGCGAACGGCGGGCCGAGCGACAATCGCGCCATCGTCGCGGAGACGCTTCAGCTTCGCGAGGAGCGGGCGCGGCTGCTCGGCTATCCGGATTTCGCGAGCTTCAAGCTCGAAACCGAGATGGCGCGGACCCCGGAGGCGGTGCGCGCGCTGCTGATGGCGGTCTGGGGGCCGGCAAGGGCGCAGGCGGAGGCCGATGCGGCGGAACTCGAGCGCCGGCTCCATGCCGACGGCATCAACGGCGCGCTGGAGCCCTGGGACTGGCGCTATTATTCCGCGATCCGCCAGCGCGAGGAGCACGATCTCGATGAGGCCGAGATCAAGCCCTATCTCGCGCTCGAGGCGATGATCGCGGCGGCCTTCGACGTGGCGGGCCGGCTCTTCGACCTGAGCTTCCTGCCGCTCGACGTGCCGCTCTACCACCCGGACGCACGGGCCTGGGAGGTGCGGCGCGGCGAGAGGCACATGGGCGTCTTCATCGGCGACTGGTTCGCGCGGCCCTCGAAGCGGTCGGGCGCCTGGTGCAGTTCGTTTCGCAGCCAGTCGAAGCTCGACGGCGAGGTGCGTCCCATCGCGGTCAATGTCTGCAATTTCGCCAAGGCGCCGAAGGGGAGCCCGAGCCTCCTGACCTTCGACGACGCGCGCACGCTCTTCCACGAATTCGGCCATGCGCTGCACGTGCTGATGTCCGACGTGACCTATGCCTTCATCTCGGGAACCTCGGTGGCGCGGGATTTCGTGGAACTGCCGAGCCAGCTCTACGAGCACTGGCTCTCGACGCCGGAGGTTCTGGAGGCCCATGCGCGGCACGTGGAGACCGGCGCGCCGATGCCGCGCGACCTGGTCGATCGGCTGCTGGCGGCCCGCAACTACGATCAGGGATTCGCGACCGTGGAATACCTGGCATCGGCGCTGGTCGATCTCGATTTCCACGCCGGTCCCGCGCCCGCCGATCCCATGGCCGCGCAGGCGGCGACGCTCGCGGCGCTCGGCATGCCGGAGGCGATCGTGATGCGCCACGCCACGCCGCATTTCCAGCATGTCTTCGCCGGCGACGGCTATTCCTCGGCCTATTATTCCTACATGTGGTCGGAGGTGATGGACGCGGACGCCTTCGCCGCCTTCACCGAGACCGGCGACCCCTTCGATGCGGACGTTGCGGCGCGGCTGGCCGAGCATGTCTATTCCGCGGGCGGCTCGCGCGAGGCTGCCGAGCTCTACACCGCCTTCCGCGGCCAGATGCCGGGGGTCGAGGCGCTCTTGGCCCAGCGCGGCCTGACCGCGGCCTGATCGCGGACGGCGCGCCCCGATGCCCGATCCGAGGCC
>NZ_DAIUBO010000091.1:0-14451 GCF_036846665.1 Amaricoccus sp.
GGCTCTTCGTGGCGCTGAACCTTATGCTGATGAACGGCGGGCGGATCCTGCTGCTGCCGCGCTTCGACGCCGACCAGGTGATCGGGCTGATGGCGCGCGCCACGGTGCTGATGGGGGTGCCGACCTTCTACACGCGGCTCCTGGCCTCCGAGGGGCTGACGCGGGAGGCGGCGGGGGGCATGCGGCTCTTCGTCTCGGGCTCGGCGCCGCTGCTGGCGCGGACCCATGCGGATTTCGAGGCCCGCACCGGGCAGCGCATCCTCGAGCGCTACGGCATGACCGAGACCGGCATGTCGGCCTCGAACCCGCTCCATGGCGAGCGCCGCGCGGGCACGGTCGGGCTCGCGCTGCCGGGGGTGGCGCTCCGGGTCTGCGACGGGGAGGGGCGCGCGCTGCCGCCGGGCGAGGTCGGGGTGCTGGAGGTGCGCGGGCCGAACGTGTTTCTGGGCTACTGGAACCTGCCGGAGAAGACCGCCGCCGAGTTCCGCGCGGACGGCTATTTCATCACCGGCGATCTCGCGACCATCGCCGCGGACGGCTATGTGAGCATCGTCGGCCGGGCCAAGGACCTGATCATCTCGGGCGGGCTCAATGTCTATCCCAAGGAGGTCGAGACCGCGCTCGACGCCCTGCCCGGCATCGTCGAGAGCGCGGTGATCGGCGTGCCGCATCCCGATCTCGGCGAGGCGGTGGTCGCGGTGGTGACGGCGACGGGCGAGCCGGGCGACCTGGCCGGGGCGCTGCGCGACCGGCTGGCGGGGTTCAAGATCCCCAAGCGCGTGCTGCGCGTCGAGGCGCTGCCGCGCAATGCCATGGGCAAGGTGCAGAAGAACCTGCTGCGCGAGCGTTTCGCGGGGCTCTTCGCCGGCTGAATTTCACTCCATGGCGGCGGTGCAGGCCCCCGCGGATATGGCAAGGACGAATCCGCGCGCTTGCGTGATGAAGCGCCGGGCCCGCGCCCGCCCGACCCCAGCGGCCGTGAGGAAATTGCGGAAGAAGCCCGACCGCAACCGAATATCGGGAGCAGAACCGGTTTCCTGCCGAGGAGCGCCGCGAGGTCGTTCGGTCCGGGCCTTGCTTCCCGCCCGGGCTCACTGGAGGGGGCGGGGCGGGCCCGGCTCCGAGGACCGGGCCATTTCCGAACGGACCCGCTGACGATAGAAATCTATCGGGACGTCCTTGCCCTTGCGCTTGCAGTACCAGAACGTCCAGCCGTTGCACGACGGTGCGCCCTCAAGCGCCGCGCCGACCTGATGGATTGACCCACGCACATCGCGCAGGCCGCTCGCCACCAGGGTCCCGTCCGCGCGGATCCGTGCCCTGTGGCGGCCGTTGATCGAGGTCACCTCCTCGCCGGGCGTGAGCATTCCCAGTTCCACGAGCTGTCCGAAGGCAACGCGCGGCTCGGCCCGCTTGGGTGTCGTCACGGCCGCGAATTCCGCGTCGAGCGGGCGCACCGCGCCGATTCTTTCCTCCGCTGCCGCCCTGTACTCCGCCTCGCGCTCGATCCCGATGAACCGCCGCCGCAGCCGCTTGGCGACGGCGCCCGTCGTGCCCGTGCCGAAGAACGGGTCGAGCACCACGTCCCCCGGCTTGGTGGAGGCGACCAGCACCCGGTGCAGCAGCGCTTCGGGCTTCTGGGTGGGATGGGCCTTGTCGCCATTGGCGGTCTTCAGCCGCTCGGCGCCGGTGCAGAGCGGGATCACCCAGTCCGAGCGCATCTGGATGCCCTCGTTCAGCGCCTTCATCGCCTCGTAGTTGAAGGTGTATTTCGACTGGTCCGACTTCGCCGCCCAGATCAGCGTCTCATGGGCATTGGTCAGCCGCTTGCCGCGGAAGTTCGGCATCGGGTTCGACTTGCGCCAGACCACGTCGTTGAGGATCCAGAAGCCCGCGTCCTGGAGGCAGGCGCCGAGGCGGTAGATGTTGTGATACGACCCGATCACCCAGATCGCCCCGTCCGGCTTCAGGAGCCGCCGGGCGGCGGCGAGCCAGGCGCGGCTGAATTCGTCATAGGCGGCGAAGGAGGCGAAGCGGTCCCAGTGATCGTCCACCGCATCGACCTTGCTGTTGTCCGGGCGGAGCAATTCGCCCTTCAGCTGGAGGTTGTAGGGCGGATCCGCGAAGATCAGGTCGACACTGCCGGCCGGAAGGCCGCGCATGACCTCTATGCAGTCACCGGAATGGATAACGTCGACTTGCAAGTCATTGGTACTGCTCGATGTATCGGTCGTCATTTTATTCGGCATCCCGGTTGCGTCGCCCATGGAAACCATGAGTCAAAACCGATTCCGGGTCAATTTTTAAGTGAATCAACCGGTTAGGGGCTTCGCCTTGCACAACATCTTGTGGATGGGCCGAAAGAGCCGCCGATGATGTGGTGTCACCCCAAGCCTCTCCAGCCCCTCGAGATGGCTTTTCGTGCCGTATCCCATGTTGGAATGCCATCCATAGCCAGGAAACTGTTGCGAAAGTGCAACCATGATGCGGTCGCGCGTGACTTTTGCGACAATGGAGGCGGCGGCGATCGACAGCGCCCGGGCGTCGCCCCCGACGATCGCTGCGGCCGGGCAGGGCAGGCCGGGCGGCACCTGCCTGCCGTCCACGAGCGCCCTTCGCGGCGCCGTTCCGAGATCGGCGACGGCGCGGCGCATGGCCAGATGGCTGGCCTGAAGGATGTTCATGGTCTCGATCTCCGCGACGCTGGCCTGCCCGACCCCGACCGTCGCCGAGGCGACGAGTTCGGCGAAGAGCCGCTCGCGCTGCCGGGCGGTGAGCTTCTTGCTGTCGTCGAGCCCCGCGGGGATCGCGCTTGCGTCCAGGATCACCGCCGCCGCCACCACCGGCCCCGCCCAGGGGCCGCGGCCGGCCTCGTCGATGCCGCAGACCGGCTGCACCCCGGCCGATTCGCGGGTAAAATCCGGGCCTCCGGCCCGTGCGTGCGCGGTCACGGCTTCGGGCCGCCGAGCCCGGTCCGGGACACCATTCGGCGGCGCGGCAATCTCAGACCAGCGGATGGAAACAGGCCAGATCGCGCCCCGAATGGGGCTCGAGCGGCGGCCGGCTGGCGCGGCAGGTCCCATCGGCATGGGCACAGCGCGGGTTGAAGGCGCAGCCCGGCGGCGGGTTGAGCGGCGAGGGCAGCTCGCCCGTCAGCATGATGCGCGTCTTCTTGCGGTCGGGATCCGCGGACGGCGTCGCGCTCATCAGCGCCGCGGTATAGGGATGCGCCGGTGCCGCGAAGACCGTCCTGGCATCGCCGGCCTCCACCGCCCGGCCGAGATACATCACCATGATGTCGTCGGCGATATGGCGCACCACCGAGAGGTCATGGCTGATGAAGAGATAGGCGAGCCCGAGGTCGGACTGCAGATCCGCCAGCAGGTTCAGCACCTGCGCCTGGATCGAGAGATCGAGCGCGGAGACCGGCTCGTCGAGCACCAGCACCTTGGGCTTGAGCGTCAGGGCCCGGGCGATGGCGATGCGCTGGCGCTGCCCGCCGGAGAACATATGCGGATAGCGGTTGTAGTGCTCGGGCCGCAGCCCCACCCGCTCCATGGTCTCCAGGCCGATGCGCCGGCGCTCGCTCGCGCTCATGTCGGTGTTGAGCTTCAGCGGCTCCTCGAGGATCGCGCCGATCTTGTGGCGCGGGTTGAGCGAGCCATAGGGGTTCTGGAACACGATCTGGATGGTGCGCCGGGTTTCCACCGCATTGGCGAGCGCCGCCTTGCCGCCGATCTCCAGGGTGCCGGAGCTCGGTTCCTCGATCATGGTCACGACCCGGGCGAGCGTCGACTTGCCGCAGCCCGATTCGCCGACCACGGCGAGCGTCTTGCCCGGAAAGAGGTCGAAGCTCGCGTCCTGCAGCGCGCGGACGGTCCTCTCCTTCGAGAAGGCCCCGCCGCCGACCTGGTAGTGGCGCGAGAGGTTGCGCGCCGAGACGATGGCGCCGCCCGCGCCGCTCACAGCACGGCCTCGGCGTCGCGGCCCATGGGCTGGCCCGCGACCAGCGGGTAGTTGCAGAGCGCATGTCCGAGCTCCGCGCCCTGGCGGGTCACGCCGCGGCGGCAGCGGTCGGTGGCATAGTTGCAGCGCGGCGAGAACAGGCAGCCCCTCGGCCGGTCGAACTGGCCGGGCACCACGCCCGGGATCGAGGGCAGCAGCTTCGAGGTGGCGCGTTCCGGCAGGGCGGCGAGCAGCGCCGCGGTATAGGGGTGATGCGGCTCGGTGAAGAGCCCCCTGACCGGCTGCTCCTCGACCTTCTGGCCGGCGTATTGCACCTGCACCCGCTCGGCGGTTTCGGCGACCACGCCCATGTCGTGGGTGATCAGGATCAGCGCCATGCCCTTCTCCTGCTGGAGCGAGATCAGGAGGTCGAGGATCTGCGCCTGGATGGTGACGTCGAGCGCGGTGGTCGGCTCGTCGGCGATCAGGAGCTTGGGATCGCAGGCCAGCGCCATGGCGATCATCACCCGCTGGCTCATGCCGCCCGAGAGCTGATGCGGGAAGGCCGAAAGCCGCGAGGTCGGGTCGGGGATGCCCACCTGCTCGAGCAGCTCGATCGTGCGTGCGCGGCGCGCGGCGCGGTCCAGCCCGAGGTGCTTTCGCAGTGTCTCGCCGATCTGGAAGGCGACCGTGAAGCAGGGGTTGAGGCTCGACATCGGTTCCTGGAAGATCATCGAGACCTCCTTGCCGACGATCTTGCGCCGGTCGGCGGCGGGCATGGTCAGCACGTCGCGCCCGTCGAAGGCCATGCGGTCGGCGGTGACCTTGGCGGTCCAGGGCAGGAGCCCCATCAGCGCCAGCATGGACACCGACTTGCCCGAGCCGCTCTCGCCGACGATGGCGAGGATCTCGCCGCGGCCGCAGAGGATGTCGACGCCGTCCACCGCGCGGAAGAGCCCGCCCGCCGTCTGGAACTCGACCGTGAGGTTGCGGATCTCCAGGAGCGCCATCACGACCTCTTCAGCTTGGGATCGAGGGCGTCGCGCAGCCCGTCGCCCATCAGGTTGATCGCCAGCACCGTGATCAGGATCGCGAGGCCTGGGAAGGTGACCACCCACCAGGCGCGCAGGATGAACTCGCGCGCCTCCGCCAGCATCGTGCCCCATTCCGGGGTGGGCGGCTGCGCCCCCATGCCGAGGAACCCCAGCGCCGCCGCGTCGAGGATGGCGTTGGAGAAGCTGAGCGTCGCCTGCACGATCACCGGCCCGAGGCAATTGGGCAGGATCGTGCGTGTCATCAGGTAGAACGGCGAGGCCCCCGCCACCCGCGCCGAGGTCACGTAGTCGCGCCCCGCCTCGTTCAGCACCGAGGCCCGCGTCAGCCGCACGAAATGCGGCTGCAGCACGATGGCGATGGCGATCATGGCGTTCATGAGGCCGGGCCCGAGGATCGCCACCAGCACCAGCGCCAGCAGGAGCGAGGGGAAGGCGAGGATCACGTCCATCACCCGCATGATGATCGTGTCGACCACACCGCCCACATAGCCCGAGATCAGCCCCAGGGTGACCCCGCCCGCCAGCGCGATGGAGACCACCACCAGCCCGATGAAGAGCGAGAAGCGTGCGCCGTAGATCAGCCGCGACAGCATGTCGCGCCCCACGGCGTCGGTCCCGAGCAGGAAGGCGGTCGAGCCGCCCTCCTGCCAGAAGGGCGGCACCAGCAGCGCGTTGCGGTCCTGCACGTTCGGCCCGTAGGGCGCGATCACCGGCGCCAGGATCGCGACCACGATCAGCGTCAGGAAGACCGCCAGGCCGAGGACGGCGCCGCGGTTCTCGGAGAAATAGAACCAGAACTCCGCGAGCGCCCGGCGCTCGACGGCGGCATGCATCGGCGCGGCTTCCTCGGCGGAGGCGACGTCGTTCTGGGGAATGTCGGTCATGGCCGCCTCCTCAATGCCGGATGCGCGGGTTGATCAGCCCGTAGGTCGTGTCCACGATCAGGTTGACGACCATGACCACGACCGCGATCAAGAGGAGCCCGCCCTGGACCACCGGATAGTCCCGGCGGGAGATCGAATCGACCATCCACTTGCCGATGCCGGGCCAGGAGAAGATCGTCTCGGTCAGGATCGCGCCCGCGAGCAGCGTGCCCACCGAAAGCCCGATCACCGTGATCACCGGGATCATCGCGTTCCGGAGCGCATGCACCCCGATCACCCGGCCGGGCGACATGCCCTTGGCCCGCGCCGTGCGCACGTAATCCTCGCCGAGCACCTCGAGCATCGCCGATCGGGTCTGGCGCGCGATCACCGCGAGCGGCACGGTCGCGAGCACGATCGAGGGCAGGATCAGGTGGTGCAGCGCCGAGAGGAAGGCGCCCTTCTCCCCCGAGAGCAGGCTGTCGATCAGCATGAAGCCGGTATGGGCGGGGAAATAATAGAGCAGCGAGATCCGCCCCGAGACCGGCGTCCAGCCGAGGTTGCCGGAAAAGACGATGATGAGCAGCAGGCCCCACCAGAAGATCGGCATCGAATAGCCCACGAGCGCGGTGCCCATCAGCACCTGGTCCACGAGCTTGCCGCGCCGGCTCGCCGCGAAGACCCCCGCCGGGATGCCGACGAGAATCGCGATGACTATGGCGCAGAAGGCGAGTTCCACGGTCGCGGGAAAGAGCGCGAAGAACTCGGTCAGCACCGGTTTCTTGGTCACGATCGAATTGCCGAAATCCCCGCGCAGCAGGTCGCCGAGATAATCGAGGTACTGCCGCCAGATCGGCTGGTCGTAGCCGAACTGCTTCAGCATCTCGGCGTAGCGTTCCTCCGAGAGGCCGCGCTCGCCGGCCATCAGCAGCACCGGGTCGCCGGGCAGCACCCGCACGAAGCCGAAGGCGACGATGGTGATGCCGAGGATCGTCGGGATCAGCAGCGCGATCCGTCTGAGGATGAAGAGTATCATGGCCCCCCCAGGATCCGGAGTTCGCGCGGGAAGGTGGTCAGGCAGTCGATGCCCGTCTCCGTCACCAGCACGTCGTCCTCAATTCGCACGCCGCATTCCCCGAGCCGGTAGAGGCCCGGCTCGACGGTGAAGACCATGCCGCTCTCCAGCACCGCCGCATTGCCGCGCATGATCTGCGGCGCCTCGTGCACGTCGAGGCCGAGGCCATGACCGGTCTTGTGCCGGGCGAAGGCGGCGAAGGGCGAGGCTTCCAGCAGCCGCTGCACGGCGTCGTCGACGTCGTGGGCGCTCCGCCCCGCGCGGCTCGCCGCCCGCCCGGCCTCGTTCGCCGCGAGCACCGTGTCGTAGAAGGCGCGGTCCTTCTCCGAGGCATCGGCGACGAAGAATGTGCGTGTGATGTCCGCGTTATAGCCCTGATAGCTCGCACCGAAGTCGAAGAGCAGCGCGTCGCCGGGGCGGATGCGGTAGTCGAAGCGCGGCCGGGCATGGGGCTGCGCGGAATTGTCGCCCGCCGCCACGATGGGCTCGAAGGCGAGCCCGTCGGCGCCATGGTCGAACAATTCGCGCATCAGGACACCCGCCACCTCCGTCTCGGTCATGCCGGCCCGCACCTGCGTCAGCGTCGCCTCGAGCGCCGCCTCGGAGATGCGGATCGCCTGGCGCAGCAGGGCGACTTCCTCCGGCGCCTTGCGGAGCCGGATCGACGAGATCGCGGCATGGGCGTCCACCAGCTGCGCCGCGGGAAAGGCCGCCTGCAGCGCCGTGGCCTCGAAGACCCGCATCCGCTGCGCCTCGACGCCGATCCGCGCGCCGGCGGCCCCGAGCCCGCCGAGCGCGCCGCCGAGCGCGCGGAAGGCGTGCTCGAAGCCGTTCTCGTCGCGCCAGTCGAAGATCGCCCCCCTGAAATCCAGCGTGGAGAAGGAGGCCATCTCGAGATTGGGCACCACCGCCGCGGGCGGTCCCTCGGCGGGGACCACCAGCACCAGCGGTCGTTCGTTCTGGTGAAAGTCGCGGCCGAGAAGCCGGCGGAAATTGGCGCCGGGCACCAGCGCCACGGCGTCGAGGGACCCGGAGGCCATGACGGCCCGGAGCGGGGTCAGGCGTGGATCGCGGTCGGGCATGGCGGCGGCTTGCCTCGCGAGAAAGGGGCCGGACGGAAGGGTCCATCCGGCCCGCGGCCGATCACTCGGCGATGTCGACCCCGTCGAAACGGTGGCTGCCGAAGGGCTGCATCTTGTAGTTCTGCACCTTGCTGGACAGCGGCATGAACTGCACCGAATGCGCGATGGTCGCCCAGGGCGCCTGTTCCTTGAAGATGACCTGCGCCTGTTCGTAGAGCGGGGCGCGCTCGACCTGCGACGAGGTGACCTTGGCTTCCTGGATCAGGTCCTCGAAGGGCTGGTAGCACCATTGCGCCCGGTTCGAGTTGCCGACCGCCGCACAGCCGAGCAGCACCGCGAGGAAGTTGTCCGGGTCGCCGTTGTCTCCGGTCCAGCCGAGCAGCACCGCGCCGTCGCGGTCCAGGTCGGAGGAGAGCTTGAGATACTCGCCCCATTCGTAGGACACGATCTCGACCTCGACGCCGACCGCCGCGAAATCGGCCTGGATCAGTTCGGCCATGCGCCGGGCGTTGGGGTTGTAGGGCCGCGCCACCGGCATGGCCCAGATCTTCATCTTCAGCCCCTCCTGGCCGGCTTCGGCCAGCAGCGCCTTGGCGGCTTCAGGATCGTAGGGATCGTCCTCGACCGCGTCGTTGTAGGACCAGATCGTCGGCGGGATCGGGTTCTTGGCGATGGCGGCCTGGCCTTCGAAGACCGCGTCGATGATCGCCTGCTTGTTGATCGCCATGTTGAGCGCCTTGCGCACCTTCGGGTCGTCGAAGGGCGCCTGCTGGGTGTTGTAGGCGAGATAGCCGACGTTGAGCCCCTCCTGCTCCATGACCGTCAGGTTCGGATCGGCCTGCAGCCCGGCGATGTCGGCGGGATTGGGGTAGGGCGCGGCGTGGCATTCGCCGGCCTTGAGCTTCTGCATGCGCACGGAGCTGTCCACGGTGATCGCGAAGATCAGGTCGTCGATCGCCTCCTTGCCCTTCCAGTAGTCGGGATGGGCCTTGTAGCGGATCACCGCGTCCTTCTGGTAGGCGACGAACTGGAACGGCCCGGTGCCGACCGGCGCCTGGTTCAGGTTCGCCTGGGTTCCGGAGGCCTCGAGGCTGTCGGCGTATTCCTTGGACAGGATCGAGGCGAAATCCATCGCCATGTTGGCGATGAAGGGCGCCTCCGGCCGGTTGAGCACGAAGGTCACCGTCATGTCGTCGTCCTTGCGGATCTCCTTGATCAGCGCCGGCATGTCCATGCTCTGGTAATATTCCCAGCTCGCGTTCTCGGTATAGGAGTTCCACGGGTTCGCGGGATCGCCCTGGCGCGTGAAGGAGAAGATCACGTCGTCCGCGTTGAAGTCGCGGGTCGGCGTGAAGTAATCGGTGGTGTGGAACTTGACGCCCGGGCGCAGCTTGAACGTGTATTCCAGCCCGTCGTCCGAGACGGTCCAGCTCTCCGCCAGGCCGGGAACGGTGTTGGTGGTGCCGGACTCGAATTCCACGAGGCGGTTGTAGACCGGTCGCGAGGAGGCGTCGAAGGTGGTGCCGGCGGTGAAGAGCGCCGGGTCGAAGCCCTCGGGCGAGCCCTCCGAGCAATAGACGAGGGTCTTGGCCGAGGCCCCCGCCGCGAGGCAGCTGATCGCCGCCGCGGCGAGAAGTCGGGTGGTGATGCGCATGATGATCTCCCTGGAATTTTGCGGATTGCGTCTCCGATATTCCAATCGTTAACCGCAATACCGCGATCAGGCAACGTCCAGCGCATCGCGCCCCGCGACCCGGTCCGGGATACTCGCGGCGCGTGCATTCCGCGCCGGCGGTCACGGCAATGGCGATACGCCGATGATCGGTCGATGCAGCGCGAGCAACGTCGCCCAGGCCGCGACCGCGATCGTGATCCGGCGGAGATCCGGCAGGCCGCGGGGGCGCCATCGCCCGCCGATCAGAGCGGCGAGCGGAAGCGTCGATGTCCGTGCGGCGAGGCGCCGCCATGGGTCTTCGCCGAGCCGTCGGCGGTTCCGCCGGTCGATCGCGCGCATGCCCGAGAATGCCATGACCGTGAAGCCGCCGAAGAGGAGCCCATGGGCGAGATCGCCATTGGGCACGAGATGGGCGCCGGCCCAGAGCGCGAGCGCCCAGAGGATCGGATGCCGCGCGACGCCCGCTATGCCCGGCCGGTCGGGATCGAATTCCTGCGCGCGGGCGCCGCCGAACGAGAGCGGGTTGGGCGCCCCGAGGGCGAAGGCGACGAGCAGGCAGACGAGCGGCATCGCGAGGTTCGGCACCCAGCGCTGCCAGGGGGCATGGCTCCAGAGCGGCACATAGGGGGCATCGTTCGCGGCGTGGATGAGCCAGGCGAGCAGGGCGATCGAGACCGCGACATAGCCGACGAGATAGCCGCGCTGGCCGAAGGCCGAGGCGAGCCCCGCCTTGACCCGCGGCCGCATCGGAATCGCATGCGACAGCAGAAAGGCCGCATAGGCCAGGGCGAATCCGAGCCATCCGGACATGGTCAGGTCTCCGCGCGTCCGGAGGACTTCAGGACCACGGGCAGCCCGGCGACCACGAGCACCACCTCGCCCGCGACCCGGGCGATGCGCTGGTTCATCAGGCCGGCCGCATCGCGGAACGCGCGCGCGAGCGGATTGTCCGGCACGATCCCCTGTCCGACCTCGTTGGTGACCAGAACGACGGGGCTTGCCTGGGCCTGCAGGCATTCGGCCAGCGCATCGGCTTCCGAAGCGGGATCGGCGCCGGCGCCCATGAGGTTGCTGAGCCAGAGCGTCAGGCAATCCACGAGCCGGACGCCCTCGCCGTCGGTCGCGCGCAGGGCCTCGACGAGGGCGAGCGGCGCTTCCTCGGTGCGCCAGGACCCGTCGCGCCGCATCCTGTGCCGCGCGATGCGGTCTTCCATTTCGGCATCGAACGCCTGGGCGGTGGCGACATAGATGCCCGTCAGGCCGAATTGCGCCGCGCGCCGCTCGGCGTGGTCGCTCTTGCCCGACCGCGCGCCGCCCGTCACCAGGACGATCTCAGCCATGGGCCGGAACGGGACGGGAGCGTTCGGACTGCAAGTTCATCGGTCGGTCTTTACCTCGACGGAGCGGGCGGTTAGGTCGCGCGGGAGCTTCCGGCGGCGGGCGGGACCATGACCACAATCACCGTATGCACGACCTGCCGGACCGCGGGCAAGCCGGAACGGCCCGGCGAGGGCAGCGGCGGTGCGGCGCTGCTCGCGGAGGTGACTTCGGCGGCGCGGGCTGCGCCGGGGATCGAGGTGCGCGGCGTCGCCTGCCTGATGGGATGCGATCACGGCTGCAACGTCGCCATCTCGGACGCCGGCAAGATGGCCTATGTGCTGGGCCGATTCGAACCTGGGAGCGCGGATGCGGCGGCGATCGTGGACTATGCCCTGCGCCACCGCGAGAGCGCTTCCGGCGTCGTTCCCTATCGGGAATGGCCGCAGGGCGTGAAGGGCCATTTCGTCGCCCGGATCCCGCCGCTCGCCCATGAAGTGCGGGACTAGGGATTCCGCGTGAGCGCCCTGTGGCATTCCGCGCGGGTGGCGGGGCATTTCGGCGAGTTCCTGCAGGGCCGGATCGGCAGGAACGGCCCGGTGGCGCTGGTGACGCTCCCCTGCGACCGGCTCGCGGTCCGCGCTTCCTGGTCGGCGGGCGAGGGCTTTGCGCTCTACCAGCACGGGCGCGCGGTGATCACGCGCGCCCGGCTGGTCGCGCTCTTCCGGCGGTTGCACGGCGCTCCGCCAGCCGGCCGTCTGCGCCTTCGCGCCGCGATGCCGCCGGGCGGCGGCGCCGGGGCCTCGACGGCGTCACTGCTCGCGGCGGCGGATGCCGTGACCCGGGGCGGTTTCGCGCGGCTGCCGGCGGAGGTGCAGGCCGGTTTCTGCATCGGGCTCGAAGGGGCGAGCGATCCGCTGATGCACCGGAGGGCGGGCCGCCTGCTCTGGGCCTCGCGCGAGGGTCGCGTGCTCGACATCTTCGCGGAGCCGCCGCGGTTCGAGATCGTGGGTGGATTCTTCGGCCGTCCGACCTGGACCGATCCTGCCGACGCGGACTTTGCCGAAATCGAGGATCTGGTCGCGGATTGGTCGTCGGCCGCGGCGGCCGGCGATCACGCGGCCCTCGGTGCGCTCGCGCTCGAATCGGCCAGGCGCAATGCCCGGAGGCGCGGGCGGCCGGGCTTCGAACGGCTCGGGGCGCTTGCGGAGGAATTCGGGGCCCTGGGGATCGTCGCCGCGCATACCGGATCCGCGCGCGGTCTGCTTTTCCGGCCGGGGTCGGTTCCGGCGGGTGTCGAGGAGCGGCTGCGGGAATGGGGCCTGCGGCAGGTCCTGCGGTTCTCGAGCGGCGGCGGCACATGCTGAGCGCCGGGGCGATGCTCTTCGCGCTCGGGCTGGAGGCCGTGTTCGGCTGGCCCGAGGGGCTCTACCGCCGCATCGGCCATCCCGTGACCTGGATCGGGACGGCCATCACATGGTCCGAGGCGTGGCTGAACCGCCCGGGCCGGCTGCGCATCGCCGCGGGTGGCGTGGTGACTTTCGTGGTGACGGCCTCGGTCGCGGCTGCGGCCTGGATGCTGACGCAATTCCTCCCGGACGGCTGGCTCGGGATGGTGCTTTCCGGGGTGCTGGCGGCGCCTTTCGTGGCGGCGCGGTCGCTCCACGAACACGTGGCGGCCGTCGCGCGGCGGCTGGTGGAGGACGATCTGGTGCAGGCCCGGCAGGAGGTCGCGAAGATCGTGGGGCGCGAGACGGATGCCCTGGACCTGCAGGGCGTCTCGCGCGCGGCCCTCGAGAGCCTTGCCGAGAATGCGTCGGACGGGGTGGTGGCGCCGCTCTTCTGGGGCGTGCTCCTCGGCCTGCCGGGGATCGCGGGATACAAAGCGATCAACACGCTCGACAGCATGATCGGCCACCGGACCCCGCGCCATGCGGAATTCGGCAGGGTGGCGGCACGGCTGGACGACCTGGCCAACTGGCTGCCGGCGCGGATCACGGCGGGGCTCTTCGCGCTCGCATCCGGGCGTCCGGGGCAGGTCGCCCGGATCGTCGGTGCCGACGCGCGCCGGCATCGCTCGCCGAATGCGGGCTGGCCGGAAGCGGCGATGGCGGGCGCCGTCGGGGTCCGGCTTTCCGGGCCGCGGATTTATGGCGCGGTCGTGGCGGAGGAGCCCTGGCTGAACGGCGGGGCCCGCGATCCCGGCGCCGACGAGCTGCTGGCGGGTCTGAAGCTCTACCGGCGCATGGGGATCGGCGTGGCGCTGGTGCTGCTCGCGCTCGCCCTGCTCTGATGGCTTCGGAGGGAATCGATTCGGGCGGCCGGGACATTGCCGCGGCGGTCCGAGCGTCCAGCGCGCGGGAGAGGCGAGGCGTCGATGCATGATCCGGCGGCGATCCGGTCGGTGCCATTGAGGCAGCATGGCGGCGACATCGAGGCCGCGGCGGCGCGTTTCGGCGGCGCGCGCGGGGAATGGCTCGACCTCTCGACCGGGATCAATCGCCGGCCCTATCTCCTCGCCGCCGTCGGGCCCGAGCATTGGCGCGAGCTCCCGACCGCCGCGGCCTCGGCGAGGCTCGTCGCCGCGGCGCGGCGGGCCTATGGCACGGACTGGCCGATCCTTCCCCTGGCCGGGGCTCAGGCGGCGATCCAGTTGCTGCCGCGGCTCGCCGGGGCGGGCAGGGCGGCCATCCTCGGCCCGACCTACAACGAGTACGCGGCCGCCTTCCTTTCCGGCGGCTGGCATGTCGAACGCGCGACCGAGCCGCGGGGGCTCTCCGGGAGCGATATCGCAATCGTCGTCAATCCCAACAATCCCGACGGGCGGCGGCTTCCCCCCGAACGGTTGAGCGACCTGGCGGATACGGTCGGGTTGCTGGTCATCGACGAGAGCTTCGCCGATCCGCATCCGGAGCTCTCGGTGGTTCGCGGTGCCGGGAGGGCGAATGTCCTGGTGCTTCGCTCCTTCGGGAAGTTCTACGGTCTCGCCGGCCTGCGGCTGGGATTCGCGATCGGTGCGGAGACGCTCCTTGCGGGGCTCGCGGGCCTCGCCGGACCCTGGCCGGTCAGCGGGCCGGCGCTGGCGGTCGGAACCGCGGCGCTCGCCGACGATGCGTGGCGCGAGCGGATGATCGCAAGGCTCGCGCAGGATGCGGTGCGGCTCGACGACATGGCGGCTTCGGCGGGATGGCGCCTGCTCGGCGGGACCGCGCTCTTCCGGCTCTTCGATGTCGGCGACGCGGGGGCCGTGCAGGCGATGCTGGCAGGCCAGCGGATCTGGACGCGGAGCTTCGACTATGCGCCCGGCTGGCTGCGGCTGGGAATCCCGGGGCCGGAACCGGAGTGGCGGCGGGTGGGCGGGGGGCCCGGCTGATACTGGCGCGCGGGCGCGAGGAGCCCCTCGGGGTCGGGAGGCGCCCCCGGAAGGGGGGCGGGGCGG
>NZ_DAIUBO010000092.1:0-14172 GCF_036846665.1 Amaricoccus sp.
AACCACGACCTCGAGTTCATCGCGCTGAAGGACGGGGCGATCCCGCTCGAGGCGATCTTCGCCGGCGCGCCGGAACTGGAATGGCAGGCGGACATCGCCTGGCTCGCCAGATCGGGCGCCGATCCCTTCCACTGGATCGCCCGCTTCGCCGATCGCATCACCGCGGTGCATGTCAAGGACATCGCGCCCGCCGGCCAGAACACCGGCGAGGACGGCTGGGCCGACGTGGGCTACGGGATCCTCGACTGGCCGGGGCTGATGACCGCGCTGCGCGCGACCAGGGCGCGGCATTTCGTGATCGAGCACGACAATCCCCGCGACCCCGGGCGCTTCGCGGAGCGCTCGCTGACCGCGGCGCGGGCCTTCTGAGCGGGAGCGGGGCGCATGGGCGACACGCTCGGGATCGGCATCGTCGGCTGCGGCAATATCTCGAAGACCTATTTCACCCTCGCGCCGCTCTTCAGGGGGCTGGAGCTGCGCGCCTGCGCCGATCTCCTTCCCGCCGCCGCGGCGGCGCGCGCGAAGGAATTCAAGGTCGAGGCGCAGAGCTTCGAGGCCATGCTCGGCAACGGGGACATCGACCTCGTCATCAACCTGACGGTCCCGGAGGCGCATTTCGCGATCACCCGGCAGGCGCTGGAGGCCGGCAAGCATGTCTATTCGGAAAAGCCCCTGGTGCTTTCGGTGGCGCAGGGGCTGGAGCTGCGCGCGCTGGCGGCGAAGGCCGGGCGGCGGGTCGGCTGCGCGCCCGATACGTTCCTCGGCGGCGCGCATCAGCTGGCCCGCCGGCTGATCGACGAGGGCGCCATCGGCGCGATCACCGCCGGCAGCGCCCATGTCATGTCCCATGGCATGGAGCACTGGCACCCGAACCCGGATTTCTTCTTCCTGCCCGGGGCGGGGCCGATGCTCGACCTCGGGCCCTATTACATCGCCAATCTGGTCAATCTGATCGGGCCGGTCCGGCGGGTGGCGGCGCTGGCGACCTCGGCGAGCCCGACCCGGACGATCCTGACCGAGGGGCCGCGCCGGGGCGAGACGATCGCGGTCAGGACGCCCACCAACATCCACGCCCTGCTCGACTTCGCGAGCGGCGCCACCGTCACGGTCTCGGCGAGCTGGGACGTCTGGGCGCATCACCACCGGAACATGGAGATCTACGGCACCGAGGGCTCGCTCTTCCTGCCCGATCCGAACTTCTTCGGCGGGAGGCTGGAGATGGCCGGCCGCGACGGCGTGATTGCGCCCGTCGCCGAATCGGGCCATCCCTTGGGCGTGCCGAACGACCGGCACCCGGAGGGGATGATGGCGAACTACCGCAGCGCCGGCCTCGCGGACATGGCGCAGGCGATCCTGCAGGGCCGGGAGATGCGCTGCTCGCTCGACCGCGCGCTGCACGGCGTGGACGTGATGACCGCGATCCTGAAGTCCGGCGAGACCGGGACCTTCGTCGAGCTGCAGACGACCTGCACCCGGCCGGAGCCGTTCGGCCCGGAGGCGGCGCGGGCGCTGCTGGCTTGATGCCGCGACATGTGGGAGATGGGCGCATGACCTATGTACCGGCCGAAGATCGCTACGATTCCATGGTCTATCGCCGCTGCGGCGCGACCGGTCTGAGGCTGCCCGCGATCTCGCTGGGGCTCTGGCACAATTTCGGCCATGACACGCCGCACCAGACCAAGCGCGCGATCTGCCGCGCGGCCTTCGACCGCGGCATCACGCATTTCGATCTCGCCAACAATTACGGGCCGCCGCCGGGTTCCGCCGAGGAGGCCTTCGGGGAGATCCTGCGGACCGATCTCGCCGGCTACCGCGACGAGCTGATCGTCTCCTCCAAGGCGGGCTATCTGATGTGGCCCGGTCCCTACGGCGAATGGGGCAGCCGCAAGTATCTGATCGCCTCCTGCGACGCCTCGCTGAAGCGGCTCGGCCTCGACTACGTCGACATCTTCTATTCGCACCGCTTCGACCCCGACACGCCGCTCGAGGAAACCATGGGCGCGCTCGACGCCATCGTGCGCTCGGGGCGTGCGCTCTATGCCGGGATCTCCTCCTACAATTCCGAGCGGACCCGGGAAGCCGCGGCGATCCTGAAGGATCTCGGCACGCCCCTGGTGATCCACCAGCCGAGCTACAACATGTTCAACCGCTGGCTGGAGCGCGACGGGCTCAAGGCGACGCTGAAGGAACTGGGCGTCGGCTCCATCGCCTTCACGCCGCTGGCGCAGGGCATGCTGACGGCCAAGTATCTCAAGGGCATCCCGGAGGGCAGCCGCGCCACCCAGGGCAAGAGCCTGCGCAAGGAATTCCTCAACGAGCACACGATCGAGAGCATCCGCGCCCTCAACGCCATCGCCGAGCGCCGCGGCCAGACGCTGGCGCAGATGGCGCTCGCCTGGGTGCTGCGCGACGAGGGGATCACCACCGCGCTGATCGGCGCCTCGAAGCCGGAGCAGGTGCTCGATTGCGCCGGGGCCGTCGGCAATCTCGACTTCACCGCGGCGGAGCTGAGCGAGATCGACGCCCATGCCAACGAGGAGAACATCAACCTCTGGGCGCGCTCGTCCGAGGGCGTCTGACCGGGCGCGTCAGGGCAGCAGGGTCTCGAGCGTGCCGAGGCGCGGCTTGACATAGGCGACCTTGCGGAAGACGCCCGGGCTCGCCGTGAGGCCGAAGATCGGCTCGAAATCGTAGAAGACCTCGGAGACGATGATCGTCTCGCCTTCGGTCGTCGCGAGGGTCGCAGGAAGGGCCGCGACCTCGCCCGGCGCGCCGATCTCGCTCGCCGCCACGAGGGTTCCCGCGCCGCTGCGCTGCCAGCTGATCACCGGATCGCCCGCGCTGTCGACGCGGATCCCGGTCACGATCGCGGTCCCCTCCGCATCGAATGCGAAGGGCTGGACGATGTTGTCGAGCGCGAGGAAGATGCTGTCGAGCTGGCCCACGCTCAGCGTCTTGTCGCGCGCCGCCAGGTCGGCGAGGATGAAGGTGCCGTTCTGCAGCTTCTGGGTCAGGATGACCAGCCGGCCGAATTCGACGGTTCCCGCGGCGAGGATCGCGATGACCGGCAGGATCAGCGCGAATTCGAGCGAGGTCACGCCCCGGGTGTTCCGCCAGATCCGCCGAAAGCTGCGTCGCATCCCCGCCTCCCCTCAGAACGGCTCGTTGCGCACGGCGACGCTGGAGACGTGCCGGAGGCTGTCGCCGAGCACGCCGCGGATCAGCGGCGTCATCACGCCCCAGTCGTAGCTGACCCGGTAGACCACCACGTCGCTCGGCCCGCCGAGCCCGGCGGCGCCCATGTCGGCGTCCCAGACACCGTTGCCGTTCACGTCGGTGAAGGGCTCGGGATCGTCGTAGACGGTATTGAGGTTGTCGTCCTCGAAGGGCTCGGGCTGTCCGATGTCGTCGAAGCTCGCATAGACCAGGGTCTGGATGTCGGCCTGGTCCATGTCGACCAGCCCGTAGGTCTTGTCGCCCACGATCTCGAGCACCCGGTCCTCGCGGCTCACGCCCGGCGGCAGGCTGCCGGTGGCGCCGAAGCGCGAGGCCTCGAGCACCGCGGCCTCGATGCTGGAACTGACGAAGAGCGCGACGGCCGTCTCGATGATCCCGAAGACCGCGAGGATGAAGACCGGGAAGATCGCCGCGAATTCCACGATCGTGGCGCCGCCCCGGTCGCGGCGGAGCCGCCGGAGTGTCTGGATCATCATCGGTATGCGCCCTCTCATCGGATCACTCCACGATGCGCAGATTGGCGAGCTCGCCCCCGATCGCCGTGAAGGCGTCGGACAGATCCGCGTTGGTCGGGGCGTGGCGATACATCGCCGGCGTGCTCGCGCAATTGCGGAAGAGCGCCTGGGCCGTGGGGTCGGGCGAGGCCCCGAAGGTGATCGAGTAGATCCGGATGCCTTCGGCCTTCATCGCGGCGCAGGTCGCGGCCATGCGGCCGTCGAGAATGGCCCGGCCCTGGGAGAGCGTCGTCACGCCGAGCGCCTCCAGCCGCCCATAGGCGGTGTAGTCCGAGCGCGGCAGGGCGCCGGAATCGTGGTCGTAGAACTGGTTCTGGCCATCGGTGAGGATGACGACCACCTTGTCCATGAAGGGCGTGCCGTAGTCGAGCGGATGGGTCGCGGGGGTCTCGCCGCCCCAGAGCCCGCGCCAGCGCGGCGAGATGGTGCGCCAGCCCCAGGAGAGGCCGAGGTTGCCGGTGGTGCCGCCGCGGTGCCAGGCGCCCATATTGCCGATGGCCGCGTCGATGGTCGCCCGCGACGGGGTGAGCGAGGTGATCGCCGGACCGCAGCCGAGGTTCGGGCCACGCCCGTCGTTGCGGCGCCAGAGCTCGGGCAGGATCGCGGGCCAGTTGTTGTCCTGGGTCCGCGTGGTTGAGGCGTAGAAATACGAGGTGAAGGCGCCACCGGAGGGCGGGGTGTCGTCGCTGTCGAGCGGCGTCGCCCGCGCCTCGACGCAGCCCTTCCAGCCCGCCGTCGAAAAATCGCCGGGGCTCGTGTTCACCCGGTCTCCGGCGGCGAGCCAGCCGGAGTGCCCGCTGCCGATGTTCACGGTGGCGGTATAGGGCACGAGGCTGACCCAGAGGTTGTCGACCTCGGTGTCCTCGCCGTAGAGGATGTCGACCAGGTCGAAGGCCGCCTGCTGCATGGTGTCGAAGGCGGTGCCCCACATCGAGCCGGTATTGTCGAGCACCAGCGCCAGCTCCATGCCGGTGGTCTGCCGCCGGATCACCGTGCGCGAGCTGACCGTCATCGTGTCCCGGCCGAAGACGCGCATGAAGATGGTCGGCGCGGTCGCCTCGGCGGACAGGGTCACGAACTTGCGGTCCGGGGCGAGCTCGAAGGTGAAGCTCGTCAGCTCGACCGACCCGCCGGAGGCCTCGAAATTCGCGTCGAAATACTGCCGCGCGATATCCTCGGCATTGGCGTTGAGCGCGAGACGCCCCGCGGCGAGGCCGGCGGTATCGAGCGCCTTCGACATGCGGCTGCGCAGGACGTAGCCCATCGACGAATCGACCGCCAATCCGACCGAGGCGAAGATCGGCACCACGGCGAGCGCGAGCAATATCGCCGCCGCGCCGCGCCGGTCGCGCCCGAGATCTGCGAGATGTCTGCGCAGTCGATGGATGAAACTCGCGGCCATGGCTTGCATCCCCAATACCGGAGGCGCCGGCGGGCGGTCCCGGGAGGCCGGATCGCGGCCCCGGAGACGCCGGGCCTCCGAATTCCTCCCGGCCAATCTGCTCGGGGATGGGAAACAAGTGATGAACCCGGGCCGGGATTCTCGGCCGAATATGCATAGAATGGTTCACAAATCTTAAGTTAACCAATGGATAAGAAGGGATTTTGCCCTGCCCTCCCGCGGGCGTAGACTGGCGGGGCAAGGAAGCAGACCAGGTTCAGGAACGGAAATACGCGCCATGTCCAGCGAACGCCGAAACTCCCCGCGCTCCCGCGTGCTGCGACGCGGACAGATCGTCTTTCGCAGCGGCCATACCGCCATCGACTGCGTGCTGCTCGACCTCTCGGAGGAGGGGGCGCAGCTGAGGCTCGACAACTGGCTGGCGCTGCCCCGGCGCTTCGAGCTGCGCATCGAGAACGGGCCGAGCCGGCAGGCCGAGGTGCGCTACCGCGCGGTCGAGCGGATGGGGATCCGCTTCGTCCCCGAAGCGGCCTGAGCGCGCGGCGCCTTCAGACCAGGCCGGCCGTCACCAGGATGCCGCCGGCCGAGATCGCCACGCCATAGGGCAGCGAGGGCCGCCGGCCGCCGCCGCCGACGGCATTCGCCACGAAGGTCCAGGTGAGAAAGCCCATGGCGAGCAGCCCGCCGGCGAGCGCGGTGGCGAAGAGATAGCTGCCGGCCGAAGCGGCGCCGATCCAGAGCGCGCCGGCCGCGAGCAGCTTGACGTCGCCGCCGCCGAAGAGCCCGAAATGGAAGAGCGCCGCCCCGGCGGCGAAGACCGCGAAGGCCACCGCAAGATCGAGGATCGGCGTTCCCGTCGCCGCGCCGAAGGAGGCCCCGAAGACCAGCCGCAGGAGCGCGAGCAGGCCAAGCCCGAGCACGAAGGCATTGGCGATTCGGCGATGGGCGATGTCGTCGACCGCGGCGCCGGCGAAGAGCGCGATGGCGACGGCCGGGATGAGATACGCCATGGATGTCGCGCCTTTCGTGACCGGGGCGAAGACGCCCGCAGGGCGCGAGCTTGCCGGCCAAGGGTTTCTTTTCCGTAACCGCCCGCCCCGCGGCGCGCGATCGCCCGCCCCGCCCCGGCGCGACAAGGATTTGGTAACCATTCGGATCAATATCTGGTGGTCGCACACCAACCGGACAGGACAGGCCATGGGCGCGACATCAGCACGGGGAAGAAGTCCACTTCTGGCGGCACTCGCCGCGGCGACCTTCCTCACCGCCTGCTCCGGGGGGCCGGGCACCGGCATCGGCGGCTCGGGATCCTCGATGAGCCTCGCCGAGAAGGCGATGAGCGCCGGCGATTACGGCACGGCCGCCAATCTCTACCAGCAGGCCTTCGACGCCAATCCGCGCTCGGTCGATCCGCTGGTGGGGCTGGGGCGGAGCTATACCGGGCTGGGGCAGTTCTCGCGCGCCGAGCAGGCGCTGCTCGAGGCCAATCTGCGCAAGCCGCGCAATCCCGAGATCCTGCTGGAACTGTCGCGCACCCAGCTCGCCGGCGGCAAGCCGCAGGCGGCGCTGACCAATCTGGAGGTCGCCTCGAAGCGCGCGCCCAGGAACATCCAGATCACCACGGCGCGGGGAATCGCCCTCGACCGGCTCAGCCGGCACAAGGAGGCGCAGGCGGTCTATCGCGAGGGGCTGGCGCGCAATCCGACGGATTTCGCCCTGCTCAGCAATCTCGGCCTGTCGCTCGGGCTCTCGGGCCAGACCGACGAGGGGATCCGGATCCTCAGCGAGCTCTCCCGCGACAATGCCTCCTCGGCGCGCACCCGGGGCAATCTCGCGCTGGTCTACGGCCTCGCGGGCAAGGACCGCGAGGCGGCGGCGACCCTGTCGCGGGACCTGAGCCCGCAGCAGGTCCAGAGCAACCTCGCCTATTACCGGGAGCTGCGCGCCCTGCTCCGGCAGGGCAAACCGATCGGGAACGTGCAGTAGCATCGACGGGGGCCTTCGGAAGAAGGCCCCGCGCCGGCGCCGCCGCGCGGCCGGCTACTGGTTCATCCCGATGAAATTGTCCATGATGTCGAGGATCGCCGGGCCGATCAGCACGATGAAGAGTGCGGGCAGGATGAAGAGCATCATCGGCACGGTCATGGTCGCCGGCAGCCGGCCCGCCTTCTCCTCGGCCCGCAGCATGCGCTCGGTGCGCTGCTCCTGGCTCAGCACCTTGAAGGCGCGGGCGAGCGGTGTGCCGTATTTCTCGGCCTGGATCATGGTGTTGACGAAGGCGGCGACCGAAGGCAGCGGCGCGCGGTCGGCGAGATTCTCGAGCGCCTGGCGGCGTTCGGGCATGAAGCTCAGCTCGAGCGCGGTCTGGTTCAGCTCCTCGCCGAGCACCGAGGACTTGCGGCTCGTCTCGGTCACGACGCGCTTGAGCGCGGCATCGGAGGCCAGGCCCGCCTCGGCGCAGATCACCAGCATGTCGAGCGCGTCGGGCAGCGACTTGCGGATGCTCTCGAGCCGCTTCTGCCTTCCGTTCTTGACGATGATGTCGGGCAGCTTGCTGCCGAGGAGGGCTGCCAGCACGATCGCCCCGGCGTCGAAGGCCGGACCGCGGCCGATCGGGTCGAGCCCGTAGACATAGAGCGCCGCCGCCGCGAGGAAGACGATCGGCGCGACCAGCTTGAAGAAGGTGTAGATGACAATGGCGTCGCGCGACCGATAGCCCGCGCTGACCAGCATGAGCTTCTTCTCCCGGCTCTGGCGATCCTTCATGATCGAGAAGCGCTTGGTCGAGAAGCGCATGAAGTTGACTGCGCCCTGCTGCCACATGGAGTTGCGCGACGGCCCGGAAGCGCCGGCGGCCCGCCCGCTGCGCCGTCCGACCGCCGATTGCACCCGCTGCTGGCGGGCGCGGCGGTCGAAGAGCATCATGCCGACGGCCGAGAGGAGAAGCACGCCCGAGAGGCCCGCGGCCAGGACGATGACGACTGCCGGATGAAGCTCCATCGGCCCTGCCCTCCTAGATCTCGAACTGGGTCATGCGCCACATCACGAAGGCGCCCACACTGATGCTGCCCATCCCGATCATCAGCATGTTCTGACCCCGCGGATCGGTGAAGAGCGGCATCACGTAGTCGGGGCTCATCAGGGTGAGCAGGCCGAGCATGACGAAGGGCAGCGCGCCGATGATCATCGCCGAGGCCTTGGCCTCGGAGGAGATCGCCTTGATCTTCAGCTTCATGCGCTCGCGCTGGCGCAGGAGATCGGCGAGGTTGCCGAGCGCCTCGGCGAGGCTGCCGCCGGTCTCCATCTGGATGGTGATCGAGATCGCGAGAAAATCCATCTCCGGCCGGTCGATCACCCGCGCGGTGCGCCAGAGCGCCTGGTCGATCGGCTCGCCGAGCGCGACCCGCTCGCTGATCGCGAGGAAATAGCCACCGAGCGGATCCTCGTATTCCTGGCCGACGGTCCCGATGCATTCGATGACCGGGAGGCCGGACCGGATGCCGCGGATGATGGTGTCGAGCCCGTTGGGCAGCTGCTTCATGAAGCGGTTGGCGACCATGTTGCCGCGGAGCTTGACGAAGGCGTCCACGAGGAACATGCCGACGAAGAGCGACGGGACGACGAGGAGCGGCGGCGGGAAATCCGTGGTCAGCGTGGCGATCGTCCCGGCGATGCCCGCCACGATCAGCGAGATGAGGACGAAGGCGCCGATCGAGAGCTTCATGCCGGCGCGCTTGATGTTGGCCCGCAGCCGGGTGGTGTTGAGCAGCGGCACGAAGCGCGAGAGCGCGTCGGTCAGGGTGACGAAGACGCTGGTGTCCTCCTTGTGCCGCAGGAGCGCCATGCGGGCGTCGTCGAGGTCGAGCTTGCCCGACATGCGCTTGCGCCCCACCCGGCCGAGGCGCTTGCGGTGCCGGTGCCGGGCCTCGAGCACCACCGAGATCACGAAGAGGCCCAGCCCGACGATCACCGCCACCGAAAGGACGAAGATGCCGGCGACGAAGATCAGGTTGCTCGGCATCCCATCGCCTCCATCAGCCGGGTTCCCAGCCCGAAATATTCCGCCCGCGGCATGAAATGCGGGCGCAGGTGACTGCATTCGTGATGGCCGAGCAGGCTGCCGTCGTTGCCCTCGCCCTCGTAGACGAACTTGAAGAGGTCCTGGGTGGTGACGACCTCGCCCTCCATGCCGGTGATCTCGGTCACCTGGGTGATGCGGCGCTTGCCGTCGCGCATGCGGCTGATCTGGACGATCATGTGGACCGCCGACTGGATCTGCTCGCGCACCGCCTCGGCCGGCAGCTTGAAGCCCGACATCGCCACCATGTTCTCGAGGCGCGTCAGCGCGTCGCGCGGCGTGTTGGAGTGGATCGTGCCCATGGAGCCGTCGTGGCCGGTGTTCATGGCCTGGAGCATGTCGATGGCTTCCTCGCCGCGGATCTCGCCGACGATGATGCGGTCGGGGCGCATGCGCAGCGCATTCTTCAGGAGGTGGCGCATGGTGATCTCGCCCTCGCCCTCGATATTGGCGGGCCGGGTCTCGAGGCGGACCACATGGGGCTGCTGCAATTGCAGCTCGGCCGCGTCCTCGATGGTGATGGTGCGCTCGCCGTGGTCGATCATCCGGCTCATGGCGTTGAGCAGCGTCGTCTTGCCCGAGCCGGTGCCGCCGGAGATCAGGATGTTGAGCCGCGCGCGGCCGGCGATCTTCAGCACCGTCGCCATGTCCGGCGAGATGTTGCCCTGGCGCGCCATCACGTCGAGCGTGATCTCCTTCTTGGAGAACTTGCGGATGGCGATGGTCGGGCCGTCGATGGCGAGCGGCGGGATGATGATGTTGACGCGGCTGCCGTCCTTGAGGCGGGCGTCGACCAGCGGCACCGATTCGTCGACGCGGCGGCCGACCTCGGTCACGATCCGGGTCGCCACGTGGATGACATGGGGGTCGTCGCGGAACTGCACGTCCGTGAGTTCCAGCTTGCCCTTGCGCTCCACATAGACCTGGTGCGGGCCGTTGACCATGATGTCGGTCACGGTCTCGTCGGCCAGGAGCGGCTCGAGCGGGCCGAGGCCGACCATGTCGTCGACGAGCAGGCGCACGATGTTGCGCAGCTCGGCCGCGTTCAGCTGGATGCGCAGGTCGACGATGATCTCCTCGACGATCTCCGCGATCTGGGCGCGCAGCTGGTCGGGCCCGAGCGAGGAGGCGACCGAGATGTCGATGCGCTGCATCAGGAGCGGCATCACCTGCGCCTTGACCTGGAGCGAGCGCTTGTTCTTGGCGTCCGGCGCGTTCCGGGACTCGGGCTCCGCCAGCGGATCGGCGAGCGGATCCTCCTCGGGCTCCTCGGGGGCCTCGGGCTGGTTGGCGGCGAGGCGCTCGGAGTTCAGCACATCGACCACCTCGCGCAGCATCTGGCGCTGCTCGAGGATCGTCGGCTTCTCGTCCCGGGCCGCGACCAGGGATTCGAGCACGTCGTTGGCCATCTCCGCGAGCTGCATCGGATTGGAGGCGGCGAGTCCCTCCGCCCCGAGCGCCTGGCGGATGCGCTCGGTCGCCGCCGAACGCAGCACCGAGAGCGCGCCCTCGGAAGGGGCGACCCCGCCCCGCTCGAATCCGTCGTCCATCATCGCTTAGGCCTTCTTGAGCCGGCGCCTGAAGAACGAGACCTGCTTGGCCTCCTCCGGCACGCCGGCGAGTTCGATGCAGAACTTGTGCAGGTCCGACACCATCTTGTGCTTGGGATCGGCCGCAACCAGCGGACGTCCCTTGAGGCTGGCAGCAGCCATCGCCTTGCTATCCATCGCGAAGACGCAGCGCAGCCTGGACTCCATGCCGGCCTCGAATTCCTTGGCCGTCACGTCGGGCTTCGGCGCCACCTGGTTGGCGACGACGTGGATCTTCGCCTGCCGGTTCCGGGTCTGGAGCAATTTGGACAGGCGGTTGGCGTCGCGGAGGGATTGCAGCGTGAGCTCGGCGACGATCACGATGTCGTCGAAGCGCGAGAAGAGCGCCGGCTCGCGCATCACGAAATGCCGCGGCAGGTCGAGCACCGACATGTCGAAATTCGCCCGCATCGTGTCGGCGAGCATGAGGACCTTGTCGTCGCTCATGCGGACGGTGTCGTCGAAGGCCTCCTCCGTCGCGAGCACATGCAGGCCGCGGCCGACCTTGGCCATGGCGTTCTGCAGGAAGACCTCGTCGACCCGCTCGGGATCGTCGAAGGCCTCGCGCAGGCCCCGCGTCGGCTCGATGTCGAGCGAGAGCGCGATGTTGCCGGCATAGATGTCCATGTCGACCAGCGCCGTCCGGCGGCTCAGCTTCTCGGACATGATCCAGGCGGTGTTGATCGCGAGCGTCGTGGTGCCCACGCCGCCGCGGCAGCCGAGGAAGCCGACCACCCTGCCCTGGGCGGTGATCCCGTCGCTCGATTGCTCGAGGCGCACGAAGATCTCGCCGAGCATGTCGGCGTCGATCGGCTTGACGAGGTAGTCGCGCGCGCCGGTGCGCATGATCCGGCGGAAGTAGTTCACGTCGTTGACGCTGCCCAGGACCATCACCTGCGAGCCGAGCCGGGCGAGCTCGGTCAGGCCCTGCTCGACCTCCTCGATCGGCAGGCCCTCGACATCGACGATCATGAAGCGCGGCGGCGGCGCCACCCCAAGGAGGCGCAGCGCCGTGGCGAGGCCGCCCTTGCGGATGCTCGAGGTCGACCAGCTGCGCTGCTCGGCGATGGTGGTCGCCGCCGACTGGGAACCGTCGTCGGTGAGATAGGCGGCGAAGGGCTCACGGGCCGAGGAATCGTCCTCGAAGACCATGCCGCGGGCGGGTGCTGTCGCTGTGTTTGCCATGGCGGTTCAGTTGCCGATCATCGAGACGAGCGGATCGGGCTCCTTGATCTGGTCGAGCCGGTAGCGTTCGACCGCGGCGCCGGCGGCATTGGCCTCCGAGCCGCGGAGCACGCGCGGATTGATCAGGTCCTGGGGCCGGGCCGCCATGTTGGCGAGATTGAGCGCGTTGGAGCAGCCGGTCGGCGGCTCCGCCGCGGCATCCTCCGGCGTCCAGGTGTCGGGCGCCGGGGTCGGGCACATCACCCGGAACCGGCCGTTGCGCACGACCTCCACCAGCGCCGCGTCGAAGCGCCCGGCGCCGAGCGGGCTCGCGGGGCTGCCGAGAACCTGCACGCGCGCCGGGGTGCCCGCGACCGCGGCCGCGGCGGTGGCGACCCGCGCCTGGTCGAGCGTCTCGTTGCCGGTGATCCCGAGCCGCACGAAGATGTCGTCCCCGGCCCGGAGCCCGAGCGTGGAGAGCGTGTCCTGCATCCAGATCAGCTCGCCGCTCGCCAGATCCGCGCCGCCGGCCTGGAACTTCAGCTCGTAGAAGCGCTCGGAGGGACCGATGTTGTAGCTCGACTTGGCGACATAGGGCACCGTGCCGGTTTCGCAGCCGGCCAGCGCGGCCAGCGCCGCGACGGCGAGCCCGCCGAGGAGCGCCCGCGTCGGGCGCCGCGTGGATGTGGTTCTCGACATCTCCTGCAACCTCCCGATACCCGTCACTCGAACACGAAGCCGGACGACCCGTAGAGCCGGCGCTTGCCGATCCGGTTCTGCACCTGGGTCACGTTGGCGCGGTTGCCCTGGAAACGGCCGAGCATGATGCGCTCGAAGTCGTTGGGCGGCACGTAGCTGTCGACCGGGGTCGCGACCTTGCGCGCCGTGGTCGGGCTGACGATGACCGGGGTGACGATGATCACGAGCTCGGTCTGTCCGCGCTTGAAGCCGGTGGACTTGAAGAGCGCGCCGAGCACCGGGACGTTGCCGAGCCCCGGCATCTGGGCGGCGTTCTGCGCCGAGTTCTTCTGCATCAGCCCGGCGATGGCGAAGCTCTGCCCGCTGGCGAGATCGACCGTCGTCTCGGCGCGGCGGGCCACCAGCGAGGGCACGCTCGCCTCGTTCGCGAAGCTGAGGTCGCTGACCTCGGTGGCGACCTTCAGGCTGATCCGGTTGCCGTCGATCACCGTCGGCGTGAAGTTCAGCGCGATGCCGTAGTCCTTGAACTCGACATTGGTGCCGTTGTCGCTGACGGTGGAATAGGGATATTCGCCGCCCGCGAGGAAGTTCGCCGTCTCGCCGGAGCGCGCCGTGAGGTTCGGCTCGGCGAGGATGGTCACCATGCCCTCCTCCGAGAGCGCCTGCAGCAGCACGTCGACATTGAGCCGCGGCGCGCTGTAGCTGACGCTGGCGCCGTAGCCGTCCGGGCCGACCGACGAATTGCCGCCGCCGACGAAGCCGTACTGGAACTTGCCGTCCGAGCTCACGCCGATCGCGCCCCAGCGGATGCCGAGCTGCCGGTCGACGTTGCGGTTGACCTCGGCGATGCGGACCTGGAGGTTGACCTGGGTCGGCGCCGCGACGGTCATGCGATTGACCACCTGGCCGATGTCGTCGACGAACTGCGCCGCCACCTGCATCACGTCGGCCGCCTGCTGCGGGGTGTCGACGGCGCCGGTGATGACCAGGGACTGGTCGACGGTCGTCGCCGTCACGTTCTGGCCGGGCGCCACGCGCCGGAAGCCTTCGGTGATCGCCGCGTTGTTGTGGGTGACCTTGATGACGGCCGACATCAGCACGTCGTCGTTGTCGTCGACGGCGAAGAGCGTGGTCTCGCCGACGCCGATCCCGGTGAGATAGAGCAGGCGCGGCGATTTCACCTCGACATCGGCGACCTCGGGATTCGCCACGAAGAGGCTGGTAAACTCGCTGTCGACCTTGATCAGCTGGCCGGTTCCGACCGTAAGGGACACGTCCTGTTCCGTCGCCGGCTTGACCAGTTCGAAGCTCTGGGCCGGGATGGTGCAGAACACCGGCTGAAGAAGCAGCGCCGCAAGGATCGCGGACGCGCGAATGTGGGGTCTGTTCACTGCTCGGTCTCCGTTGCGTTCCGTTCTAGTCCGCGGCGGGTGCGGCATCCGCCTCCGCGCCGGGGTCGATGGCGGCGAGCGCGACAGCGCGGGTGGC
>NZ_DAIUBO010000093.1:0-14095 GCF_036846665.1 Amaricoccus sp.
CGCCCCGTAGAATCGATCACGCCGCCCTCAGCCAGACCTAGTGTCGTGCAGTGTGGTCCCCGCAGGGCGTTAACACTTTTATTGAATGAAATCAGTGTATTGAGCAGTGTCCCCATGGGGACGGCTCTCCGGTCTCTTCCGCGCTGCCGGATCGCGCCGATCCTAGGCCCCTTCGACGGCCTCCCGCAGCATCTCCCGGACCTGTCCCGCGACCACGGCGAGATCCGCGTTCTCGACCGCCGCCATCGAGGCGACCGGATCGACCGCGCTCACCTCCACCGCCCCGTCCGGAAGGCCGCGCAGGATGACGTTGCAGGGCAGCATCGCGCCGATCCGCGGCTCCGCCCCGAGCGCGCGGAAGGCCATCCTCGGATTGCAGGCGCCGAGGATCAGATAGCGGTCCATCTCGGCGCCGAGCTTGGCCTTCATCGTCGCCTGCACGTCGATCTCGGTGAGCACCCCGAAGCCCCGCTCGGCCAGGGCGGCGCGGATCCGCGCGACGACGTCCTCGAAGGCGGCGCCCTCGATCCTGCGGTTGATCGTGTAACCCATATCCCGGCACTCCTTGCCTCGTCAGGCCGCTACGGCATTTCCGGAACCATCTTGATGGCGCCGCAGGGGCATTCGGCCGCGCAGATGCCGCAGCCCTTGCAATAGTCGAGATCGATGCGGAAGCGCCTGCCCGGCCCGAGCTTGATCACCGCATTGTCCGGGCAGACCCCGTAGCAATTGTCGCATTCGAAGCAATTGCCGCAGGAGAGGCAGCGGCGCGCCTCGAAAAGCGCGTTCGCCTCGGTCAGCCCCTTCTCGACCTCCTCGAAGCCGGTCTGGCGGCGCAGCAGATCCAGCTGCCCCTGCATCCGCGGCGGCGCGTCGTCGTAATACCAGGTGTTGAGGTTCCGGAAGCTGGCGAGCTCGGGCTTCGGCGGCTTCTCGTAGCGGTCGCCGCGCAGCCAGGCGTCGATGTTGCGCGCCGCCTTCTTGCCATGGCCGACGCCGACGGTGACGGTGCGCTCGGAGGGGACCATGTCGCCCCCCGCGAAGAGCCCGGCGCGGCCGGTCATCATCTGCCCGTCGACGGCGACCACGCCGTCCTTCGCGATGGTCACGCCGGGCACCCGTTCGAGGAAGCTCGTGTCGACGTCCTGCCCCAGCGCGAGGACCAGCGTGTCGGCCTCCAGCGTCTCGAATTCCCCGGTCGGCTGCGGCCGGCCCTCCTCGTCGATGCGCATCTTCTCCACCGTGAAGGTGGTCTCGTCGATCGCCTTGATCGTGCGCAGCCAGTGGATCATCACGCCCTCGTCCTCGGCCTCGCGGGCCTCGAAGTCGTGGGCCGGCATCTGCTCGCGGGTGCGGCGATAGACGATCATCGCCTCCTCGGCGCCGAGCCGCCGGGCGGTGCGCGCCACATCCATCGCGGTATTGCCGCCGCCGTAGACGATGACCCGACGACCGAGTTGCGGCGGCTCGGCGCCGAGCTCCATGTCGCGCAGGAAGGAGACTGCGTCGAGGATGCGCCCGGCGGCATGGGCGGGGATCTCGGTGCGCCTGGCGAGATGGGCGCCGACCGCGACGAAGATCGCGTCGAAGCCGTCCTTCGCGAAGGCCGCCTCGATGTCCTCGACCTTGTTGTCGAGTTCGAGCGTGACGCCCATGGCGACGATCCGGGCGATCTCGGCGTCGAGCACATCGCGGGGGAGGCGGTATTTCGGGATGCCGAAGCGCATCATGCCGCCCGCCATCGGCCCGGCCTCGCGGATGGTGACGGAATGGCCGAGGCGGGTGAGGTGATAGGCGGCGGAGAGCCCGCTGGGGCCCGCGCCGACCACCAGCACCCGCTTGCCGGACGGCTCCGCCTCGAAGGCGGGTACCAGGCCCTCGCGGATCGCGTAGTCGCCGAGGAAGCGCTCGACGGCATGGATGCTCACCGCCTCGTCGAGCTGCGCCCGGTTGCAGGCGGTCTCGCAGGAATGATAGCAGACCCGCCCCATGACCGAAGGCAGGGGGTTGTCCTCCATCAGGACCTGCCAGGCGGCGGCGTAGTCGCCGCCCTCGGCCTCGAAGAGCCATTTCTGGATGTTCTCGCCCGCAGGGCAGGCATTGTTGCAGGGCGGCAGCCGGTCGACATAGACCGGCCTCTCCGTGCGCCACGAGCCGGTGTGGTTCTGGAGGCTCGATCCGGGGTCGAGGGTGATGGCGAAGGGCAGGGGCGCGTCCTTCATGGCCTTTCCTCCGCGGGAAGCAGCCCGTAGCGGGCGATATTGGCATCGGCCATGCGCTGGATCGCGTCGATGCGCTCGCGATCCTCCGCGCCCTTGCGGAAGAGATGCGCGAAGCGCTTCTGGGGCCGCAGATATTCCTCGACCGGCACCTTGCGGCGGATCGTCTTCACCGCCACGACCTCGCCGTGCTCGGCCTCGAAGAGCGGGAAGAGGCCGCTCTCCACCGCGAGCCGGGCGATGTGGATGGTCAGTTCCGAGGCCGATCCCCAGCCGAGCGGACAGGGCACCATGACATGGAGGTAGCGCGCGCCGCGGATCGACATGGCCTTCGCGACCTTGGCCTCGAGGTCGTGCAGGTCGGCGACGCTGGCGGTGGCGACATAGGGAATGTTGTGGGCCATCGCGATGCGAGGCAGATTCTTGCCGGTGCCGAAGACGTTGCCGGGATGCGGCCCGACGGCGGGCGTCGTGGCGGTGCGCGCCGCGGGCGGGGTCGCCGAGGAGCGCTGCACCCCGGTGTTCATATAGGCCTCGTTGTCGTAGCAGATGTAGAGCACGTCGTCGTTGCGCTCGAACATGGCCGGGGGGAAACGCGTCGGCGAGATCGGCAATCCCGAGCTCGCGGAAGCCGCGGGTGGAATTGATCAGCAGGTAGCCGCCGGGCTTCAGCCCCGAGAAGACGTCGATGGAATGCAGGAGCGTCGGATCCTGCACGATCAGGGCGTCGGGCTCCATGATCGGCTCGCGCAGCCGGATCTCGCCGTCGGAGATGCGGCAGAAGGCGGCGACCGGCGCGCCCATGCGCTCCGAGCCGAAGCTCGGAAAGGCCTGGGCGTGCTTGCCCTCGTCGAAGGCCGCCACGGAGAGAAGCTCGGCGGCAGTCACCACGCCCTGGCCGCCGCGGCCATGCAAACGAATCTCGAACAAGGGGGCAACCTCCACTCGCCCCCAATTTGCGGCTCCGGGCAGGGCCTGCCATGACCTGGATCAAGCCTGGCGGGTGTTGGCGCGGCGCGGGCGGCCTAGCCGGGCAGGAGGTTGCGGTTGGTCCGGAACACGTTCTGCGGATCCCAGGCGCGCTTGATCCCGGCGGGCCGGGGCAGCGCACTGCCCAGCGCGGCGGCGGTGCGCTCGTCGCCTTCGTCCGCGGTCAGGAAGTTGAGATAGGTGCCGCCGGTGGAGAAGCGCTTCATCCCGGTCCAGGCGGCCCGCGCCCATTCGATGTTCGCCGCATCCTCCTCCGGCCGGTCCCAGGCGCCGGTGACGTTGAAGACGTAGCGCGCCTGCCGGTTGCCGGCGGGGGAATGGTCCTCGTCGAGCTCATTGAGCGCGCCGCCGAGCTGGAAGAGCGCGATCGCCGCATGGGGCGAGCGGATCCGTCCGGCATGGGCGATCAGCTCGTCGCAGAGCGCGGGCTCGACACCGGCGAGGTATTCGCTCTTCCAGTAGTAGCGCTTGCCCTTGGGCTGGGTGGCATCGAGCATGGTTTGCAGCTGGGCGTAGGGGCGGCGCACCAGCACGTCGCCGACCGGCGTCCCGAAGGCCTTGATCGGCGCCACCAGCCGCTCGCCCTCCGCCGGATCGCCGGAATGGCAGGCCAGAATGACGACGATGGGCTTGCCGTGCATCTCCGGCGGCAGCCAGGGCGCCGGCGGTGCCGGGCGCATGAGCGCGACCAGCGTGAGCTCGCGCGGGGCCGCTTCGGCGAGGCTCCGGTAGAGCTCCAGCACATCCTCGGCCGCGCTCGCCGGCCAGGCGACCGCGCCGCCGACGATCTCCGGCCCGACGGGGTGGAGCGCGTAGTCGATGCCGGTGACGAGGCCGAAATTGCCGCCGCCGCCGCGCAGTCCCCAGAAGAGATCGGCGTTGTCGTCACGGCTCGCCCGCACCAGCTTGCCCTCGGCGGTCACCACGTCCATGCCCAGGACATTGTCGCAGGTCCAGCCGAAGCGGCGCGTCAGGTAACCGAAGCCGCCGCCCAGCGTCAGCCCCGCGCAGCCGGTCAGCGAGATGAAGCCCAGGACCGTCGCCAGACCGTGTAGCTGGGTCTCACGATCGAGGTCGCCGAGCAGGCAGCCGGCCTGGGCATGCGCGATCTTTCGCCCGGGCTCGACCCAGACGCCCCGCATCGGCGACAGGTCTATCATCAGCGCGCCATCGGCGGCGGCGAGCCCGGCGATGTTGTGCCCGCCCGCCTTGATGCAGAGCAGCAGGTCATGCTCGCGCGCGAACCGGACGGCCTCGATCACGTCGGCGGTTCCGAGGCAGCGCGCCACGAGCGCCGGTCGCCGCTCAATCATGCCGTTCCAGAGCGAGCGCGCTTCCTCGAAACCGGCATCGCCGGGCAGGAGAACCGGGCCCCGGAGCCGCATCCGCAGCCCGCCGACCATGTGCTCGTCCAGATCGATCTCGCGGCCGTCCAGTGTCCTGGCGTTCATGTGCTTCCCTCCCGACGAAGTGGCAGCCGTCCCCGGCTCCCGTTTCGGGTCCCGCACGCGCCCGCCGGGCGAGTCGGCCCGAACACCGGGTCAGGATACACCCGCAGCGCGGTCCATGGCACATGGCGCGGAATCGCGCCGCGGCGCAGGGGCGCCATGCCGGCGCAGGAAACCCGCGATTGGGGCGCGGAGGGGCTTGACTTCACACGGAATGCCGCAGACGGACGAGCTTCCGCCGCCTCCGGCTCTTGCCGCGGCGGAGGAATGGCTAGACTCGAGTTCCGATCCGCCTGCGAGGCTCAATTCCCGTGACCGCTCCCGACGACCCGCTCGTGATCTTCACCCCCTCCGGCAAGCGGGGGCGCTTCCCCGCCGGCACCCCGGTCCTGACCGCCGCGCGCCAGCTCGGCGTCGATCTCGATTCGGTCTGCGGCGGCCGCGGCATCTGCTCGAAATGCCAGATCACGCCCGCCTATGGCGATTTCCCCAAGCATGGGCTGACGGTCACCGAGGGCGCGCTCACGCCCTGGAACGCCGTCGAGGAGCGCTACAGGTCCAAGCGCGGCCTGATCGAGGGGCGCCGCCTCGGCTGCCAGGCCTGCATCGCCGGGAACGTGGTCATCGACGTGCCCCCCGAGAGCCAGGTCCACAAGCAGGTGGTGCGCAAGCGCGCCGAGGCCCGCCAGATCGTCATGGATCCCGCGACGCGGCTCTATTACGTCGAGGTGGCCGAGCCGGACATGCACGAGCCCTCGGGCGATCTGGAGCGCCTGGAGCGCGCGCTCTCCGAGCAATGGGGCCTCGCGCATGTCAAGGGCGACCTGCGCACGCTGCAGATGCTGCAGCCGGCGCTCAGGAAGGGCGCGTGGTCGGTGACCTGTGCGGTCTATCACGGCGACGGGCTCGGCGAGGCGCGCATCCTGCATGTCTGGCCGGGGTTCTACGAAGGCTCGATCTACGGTCTCGCCATCGACCTCGGATCGACCACGATCGCGGGCCATCTCTGCGACCTCGTCACCGGCGAGGTGCTGGCCTCCACCGGGCTGATGAACCCCCAGATCCGCTTCGGCGAAGACCTGATGTCCCGGGTCAGCTATGCGATGCTGAACCCGAACGGCGCCGCCGAGATGACCCGCGCGGTGCGGGGCGCGATGAACGCGCTGGTCGAGCAGAGCGCCGCCGAGGCGCGCATCGCGCCCGAGCTGATCTTCGAGGCGGTGATCGTCTGCAATCCGGTCATGCACCACCTGCTGCTCGGAATCGACCCGGTGGAGCTCGGCCAGGCGCCCTTCGCGCTCGCCACCGCCTCCGCCCAGACGCTCTGGGCGAGCGAGATCGACATGCGCATGCATCCCGACGCGCGGATCTACATCCTGCCCTGCATCGCGGGGCATGTGGGCGCCGATGCCGCCGCAGTGGCGCTCTCGGAGGCGCCGAACCAGTCCGACGAGCTGATGCTCGTGGTCGACGTCGGCACCAATGCCGAGATCCTGCTCGGCAACAAGGAAAAGGTGCTCGCCTGCTCCTCGCCCACCGGCCCCGCCTTCGAGGGCGCGCAGATCTCCTCCGGCCAGCGCGCGGCGCCGGGCGCCATCGAGCGGGTCGAGATCGACCCCGTCAGCAAGGTGCCGCGCTTCCGGGTGATCGGCTGCGACCTCTGGTCCGACGCGCCGGGCTTCACCGAGGCGACGCGGGCGACCGGCATCTCGGGCATCTGCGGCTCGGGCATCATCGAGGTGATCGCCGAGATGCGCATGGCGGGCCTCGTGGATTCCGGCGGGCTGATCGGCTCGGCCGAGCAGACCGGCACGTCCCGCTGCGTGCCCGAGGGCCGCACCCATGCCTATCTCCTCTACGACGGCAGTGCCGAGGGCGGCCCGCGCATCCTGGTGACCCAGGGAGACGTGCGGGCGATCCAGCTCGCGAAATCCGCGCTCTATGCCGGCGCGCGCCTGCTGATGGACCAGCTCGGCGTCGAGAGCGTCGACCGCGTGGTGCTCGCCGGCGCCTTCGGCGCGCATATCTCGCCCAAGCACGCGATGGTGCTCGGCATGATCCCCGATTGCGACCTCGCGAAGGTCACTTCCGCCGGCAATGCCGCGGGCACCGGCGCGCGCATCGCGCTCTTGAATTCCGCCGCGCGGCGCGAGGTGGAGACGCTGGTGACGCTGATCCACAAGGTCGAGACCGCGATCGAGCCGCGCTTCCAGGAGCATTTCGTCGCCGCCAATGCGATCCCGCATGCAAGCGATCCCTTCCCCCGCCTCGCTTCGGTCGTCGCCCTGCCCGCGGTCGCGTTCAACGCCGGCGGCGACCGGGGCGACCGGGGGCGCCGCCGGCGCGCGTCCTAGAGGGGTTTCGGCAGGGGCCGCATCCCGCCGCGCGAGGATGTGCGCGCGCGCACATCAGGCTATCATACTGGAATCACTCAGGAAATGCTTTCGCGTTTACCGAAACGCAACCAAGGTCGATGGCCCGGATCGCGACCCGCCCGCCCGGTGGAAGCCCCGGCTGGCGTGGTGGCGGAGCTTGTCGGGCGCGCCTCTCAGCTCACCAGCATGCGCAGGCCCTGGGTCACGTCCATCCGCACCGCGAGCCGCAGGCCGGGCTCGTCGCCGGCGGCCAGGGCCGCGATGATCTTGCGGTGGTTCTCGCCCGCCTGACGCTCCCGCCGGCCTTCGTAGAGCAGCCGCATGGTCGGCCCGGCCTGGAGCCAGACCGTCTCGATCAGCCCCAGCATCGCGGGCGCCTGGGCGCGCAGGTAGAGCGTGCGGTGGAATTCGAGATTGCCGCGCAGATAGCCCGCGGCATCGCCCTTCACGATCATCTCCTCGATGCCGCCGTTGATCGTTGCCATGCGCTCGATCAGCGCGGAATGCGCCCGGGGCAGGGCGCGGGCGGCCAGTTCCGGCTCGAGCAGGGCCCGCAGCGCCGCCAGTTCCTCGATCCGCTCGCCGGTGAGCTCGGGCGTGGAGACCCGCCCCGAGGCGGAGAGCTTCAGGGCCCCCTCCGCCACCAGCCGCCGCACCGCCTCGCGGGCCGGCGTCATGCTGACGCCGAATTCCGCGGCCAGCCCGCGCAGCGTCAGTGCCGCGCCCGGCGGGGTCGCGCCATGCATGATCCGCGTCCGGAGCGTGCGGTAGAGCCGCTCGTGGGCGGGAAGGTTCGTCTCCGTCGGCCGTTCGCGCTCGATCATCGCGGGATCTGTGCCGGCCCGAACCGCTGCGGTCAATCCGGCGCGGCGCCCGAGAAGTCGAAGGCGTGCAGGCCGGGCCCGTGCTGGCGCAGCCAGACGCGCTGCCGGCCGTAGTCGGGGCAGAGCGCGCGGACCCGGGCCCAGAAGCGCGGCGAATGGTTCATCTCCTCCAGATGCGCCACCTCATGCGCCACCACGTAGTCGAGCACCGCGGCGGGGGCGAGCACGAGCCGCCAGGAGAACATCAGATCCCCGGCGCTGGTGCAGGAGCCCCAGCGGGCGCGGGGATCGCGCAGGCTGATCCGGCCGGCCCTGCGCCCGAGCGCCGAGGCATGCCGGGCCACCGCCGCGACGCAGGCCGCCCGCGCCGCTTCGCGCAGGAAGGCGCCGGTCCGGACCGGCAGGTCGGCGGGACGGCCGGGGATCACCAGCCGATCGCCCTCCAGCCGCGGCCGCCCGTCCGGCGCCGCCGCGACCCGGATCTCGCCGTCGCCGAAGGGCAGCATTGTGCCGTCGCGCACCGGAACGCTCTGGCGCGACCGGCCGAGATGCGACCGGAGCCAGGCTTCGTGATCGTCCAGGAAGATGCGGGCCGCCGCGGTCGAGACGCCGGGAGGCAGCGTGAGGGTCGGCCCCGACCGCGCGCATCCGACCCGCAGCACCAGCCGCCGCGCGCGCTGGTTGCGCCGGATCCGCACCTCGATGGGCGGCGAGCCGACGGTGAGCGCCTCCGCCACGGAAATGGGCTTCACGCAGTGACGGTTCGGCGCTGCGCGCGGATGAAGTCGCGGACCTCGGGCTGGATCAGCTTGCGCCACCGCGAGCCGTTGAAGACGCCGTAATGCCCGACGCCCTCCGCCACGTAGCGCTTGCGCGCGGTCTCGGGCAATCCGGTGGCGAGGTCGTGCGCGGCCTCGGTCTGGCCGAGCCCGGTGATGTCGTCCTTCTCGCCCTCGATGGTCATCAGCCCGATGTCCACCATCGCGGCCGGATCGATCGGCCGATCGCGATAGCGGTATTCGCCGATCGCCAGCAGCCGCTTCTGGAAGACGCGCTCGATGGTCTGAAGATAGAATTCCGCCGCGAGGTCCATGACGGCGAGGTATTCGTCGTAGAAGCTCCGGTGCTGGTCGCTGCTGTCGCCGTCGCCGCGCACCAGGTTCTGGAACTGGCTCACATGCGCATCGAGATGGCGGTCGATGTTCATCGCGAGGAAGCTCGAAAGCTGAAGGAAGCCCGGATAGACCCGGCGCATGAAGCCGCGGTTGGGCCAGGGAACACGCACCACCACATTGTTCTCGAACCAGCTCAGCGGCCGGTTCTTGGCGAGTTCGTTGGGCTGCTTGGGATTGCGCGCGGTGTCGATGGGCGATCCCATCAGCACCATCGACGCCGGGCGGAGCGGATTGCCGTCCATCGACATCAGGCTCGCCGCCACCATCGCCGGCACGCCCGGCTGGCAGACCGCCATGACCGAGATTCGCTCGCCGCCCCGGCTCAGGAACTCGGTCAGTTCGATGAGATAGTCGGTGTAGTCGTCGAGGTCGAACTCGCCCTGGGTCAGGGGCACGTCGCGGGCGTCGATCCAGTCGGTGATATAGACCTCGTGCTCCGGCAGCATCGCCTCGACCGTGCCGCGCAGCAGCGTCGCGTAATGCCCCGACATCGGCGCGACCATCAGGACCCTGGGGTCGTTGCGCGCCTCGGCCGCCGCCGAATCGCGGCGGAAATGCAGGACCTTGCAGAAGGGCTTTGACCAGACGACCTCCTCGACGACCGGCGTCTTTACGCCGTCGACCAGAGTGGTGTCGATGCCGAATTCCGGCTTGCCGTAGCGCCGGGTCGCGTTGATGAACATCTCCAGCGCCGCCGACATCGCCCTTGACCCGTAGGTCTCCGACATGGGGTTCAGCGGATTTCGCATCACCTCCTGACCCATTCGCGCCGCGGCCCGCATCGGCGTAATCGCGGCATGGGTCATTTCGTAGGCGTGGTAGAGCATTCCGAAACCCCGACGGCTATTTGCAGCTGCGAAATCCTAACGTCTTTTTGCGCTGCATCAAGCCGGTTTCAATCGATTTAGGCTAGAGTGTGACATTATCCCTAACAGCAAAGCCTTTGACAAAGGTTACCGAGCGTGGCAACGGCTCGCAGGATTCGACTCACCCTCAGCAAGGATCTCCGATGCCCAAAGACGAATGGGGCGTAAAGCGTGTTTGCCCGACCTGCTCCACGCGATTCTACGATCTCCAGAACGACCCGATGACCTGTCCGAGCTGCGGCGCGGCCTTCACCATCGAGAGCCTGACGGCGGTGAAGACCAAGGCCCTGCGGCCCGAGAAGGCCAAGCCCGAGCCGGAGGATACGGACGATCTTCCCGAGGTCGAGGCCGACGACGACAGCCTCGGCACGGACGACGATCTCGACGACGAGATCCTCGAGGACGACGACGACAGCGTCGATCTCGACGAGATCGCCGATGTCGCGTCGGAGGACGACGAATCCTGATGCCGGCGGCACCGCAGATTGCGCTTGATCTGGCCGGGGCGGACCCCTAAAGACGAGCCGCGGTCGCACCTGCGGCATGGGGCCATAGCTCAGCTGGGAGAGCGCTTGCATGGCATGCAAGAGGTCAGGGGTTCGATCCCCCTTGGCTCCACCATCTCGCCTATTGATGTGAAGATGCCCGCCAATGCCCTGAAGGGAAAGGCGGTTTCTGCGGTTCGTCGGCCCGATTCCCGCAAGTGCCGCTGAGGCTGTGCGAAAGCCCGCCCCAGCACGGTCCGCTCGAAGGCTGCGCTTTCATTTTCATCGAGATTCCAAAGGATTGCCAAAAGGAGCGCAAGCGCCGGTTCGATAGGCTCCTCCAGCCTGTCCTTTGGCGAGACCATTCGACCGGCCCTTTCGGCGGGGACGGCTTCTGGCGTCTCGGCTTGGCAAGGATGTGTCGGCCCTGGACGGTGCGCAAAGCGCGCCGGCCCCCAGCAGGGCCGGCGCGGCCCGATCGCCACGGGTCGATCGGGCTGGGGATCCCCGGCCGCGGGCGGGACGGAGAACGAGCGTGTGGAGCGCCGGCCTAGGCGTCGAGATCCACGTTCCTCAGCCGCAGGGCGTTGCCGATCACCGAGACCGAGGAGAGGCTCATGGCCGCGGCCGCGAACATCGGCGAGATCAGCAGGCCGAAGACCGGATAGAGCAGCCCCGCCGCGAGCGGCACGCCGGCGGCGTTGTAGACGAAGGCGAAGAAGAGGTTCTGGCGGATGTTGCGCATGGTCGCGAGCGCCAACCTTCGCGCGCGAACGATGCCCTTGAGGTCGCCCTTGACCAGCGTGAGGCCCGCACTCTCGATCGCGACGTCCGCGCCGGTGCCCATGGCGATGCCCACATCGGCCTGGGCGAGTGCGGGGGCGTCGTTCACCCCGTCGCCGGCCATGGCGACCCGGGCGCCCTGGGCCTGGAGGTCGCGGATGATGCGCGCCTTGTCCTCGGGCAGCACCTCCGCGCGGATCTCGTCGATGCCGAGCCGGCCGGCCACCGCGCGCGCCGTGCGCTCGTTGTCGCCGGTCGCCATGACGATGCGGAATCCCAGCGCATGCAGGGCCTCGAGCGCGGCCGGCGTGGTCGCCTTCACCGGATCGGCCACCGCGAGCATGCCGGCGACGCGGCCTTCGAGAACCACGAACATCACGGTCTCGCCCGCATCCCGGCGGCGGTCCGCCTCCGCGGAGCGGGCCGCGCCGTCGAGGCCGAGATCGGCCAGCATCCGGGCATTGCCGAGCGCGACCGGCCGGCCCTCGACGCTGCCGGTGACCCCCTTGCCGGTCACCGCCTCGAAATCCTCGGCCCCGGCGAGCGCGATGCCGCGTTCTTCCGCGCCGCGGACGATCGCCTCGGCCAGCGGGTGTTCGGAGCCGCGCTCGAGGCTGGCGGCGAGGCGCAGGACCTCCGCCTCGCTCCGCCCCGGCTCCGGCAGCACCGCGACGAGCCTGGGCCTGCCCTCGGTCAGGGTGCCGGTCTTGTCGAGGATCAGCGTGTCGACCGTCGCGAAGGTTTCCAGCGCCTCGGCGTCGCGGATCAGCACGCCGGCCTGCGCGCCCCTTCCGGTGGCGGTCATGATCGACATGGGCGTGGCGAGGCCCAGCGCGCAGGGACAGGCGATGATCAAGACCGCGATCGCCGAGACCAGCGCATAGGCGAGCGCCGGCGGCGGCCCCCAGATCGCCCAGCCGACGAAGGCGAGCAGCGCCGCGGCGATGACCGCCGGCACGAACCATCCCGCCACCGCATCGGCGAGGCGCTGGATCGGGGCGCGCGAGCGCTGCGCGGCCGCCACCATCTCGACGATCTGCGCCAGCATCGTGTCCTTGCCGACGCGCTGCGCCTCGATGACCAGGCTGCCCCTGCCGTTGATCGTCGCCCCCGTCACCGGATCGCCCGCGACCTTCTCCACCGGGAGGGGCTCGCCGGTGAGCATGGATTCGTCGACCGAGGAATGCCCCTCCGCCACCACCCCGTCCACGGGGACCTTCTCGCCCGGGCGCACGCGCAGCCGGTCGCCCACATGCACCTCCTCGAGCGGGATCTCGGCCTCCGTGCCGTCGGCGCGGATCACCCGCGCGGTCTTCGCCGCGAGGTCCAGGAGCGCGCGGATCGCCGATCCGGTGCGCTCGCGCGCGCCGAGCTCGAGGATCTGGCCCAAGAGCACCAGCACGACGATGACCGCGCTCGCCTCGAAATAGACGCCCACCTGGCCGGAATGGTCGCGGAACCGCTCGGGGAAGATGCCGGGCGCGAGCACCGCGACCAGGCTGAAGAGATAGGCGGCCGCGACGCCCATGCCGATCAGGCTGAACATGTTGAGGTTCAAGCTGCGGAAGGATTTCCAGCCCCGGGCGAGCAGCGGCCATCCCGACCAGAGCACGACCGGCGTGGCGAGCAGGAGCTCCAGCCGGCGCGCGGTGCCAGGACCGATCAGCGCCTCAAGGGAGAGGCCCAGCATCGGCCCCATGGCGATCGCCACGAGCGGCAGGGTCAGCGCCGCGCCGACCGCGAAGCGGCGGCGGAAGTCGACGAGCTCGGGGTTCGGCCCCGCCTCGCCCGTCGGCACGCCCTTGGGCTCCAGCGCCATGCCGCAGATCGGGCAATCGCCCGGGCCGACCTGCTCGATCTCGGGATGCATCGGGCAGGTGTAGATCGTTCCCTCGGGCATCGGCGCCGGCGCCGGGCGGTCCCCGAGATAGCGCTCCGGCTCCGCCGCGAACTTCTCCGCGCAGCGGGCGGAGCAGAAATACTGCCGCGTGCCCTCGTGGCGGGCCATGTGCCGCGCCGTGGCGCGGTCGACCGTCATGCCGCAGACCGGGTCGGTCGCGGAGATGTAGTCCTCGGGCGCCGCCGCGAACCGGCTGCGGCAGCCCTCGGAGCAGAAATGGAAGCGGCGGCCCTCGTGCTCGTGGCTGGGCTTGCCGGCCTCCGCCTCGACGGTCATGCCGCAGACCGGGTCGCGGAGAAGCCGGTCCTCGGGCGCCCTATGGGGCGGGTTCATGGCGGGCTCCCCGATTCTTGCATTGGGACATGCGCCCCTGCCTTCGCCCGGAGGTCAAGGGCCGGGGGAATGCATCCGGCGACGCGCCCCGGTCAGGCCGAGCTCCGGGCGGGCCGCGCCGGGCGCGGCCTGTTCACGATCCGGAGGTCTCCGGCTGCGGCGGCGGTCGGGCGGAAGGGCCGTCGGTGTCAGGTCGGGTCGCGCCAGCGGTTGACGATCGGATAGCGGCGGTCGAGCCAGAAGGCGTGGCGGGTCAGGCGGGTGCCGGGCGCCGACTGGAAGCGCTTGTATTCCGAGAGGTAGAGCAGGCGCTCCACCTTCTTCACCGTCTCGCGGTCGAAGCCCTCGGCGACGATCGCCGCGACCGAGGCGTCGCCCTCGATCAGCCGCTCGAGGATGGCGTCGAGCACCGGATAGGGCGGCAGGCTGTCCTCGTCCTTCTGGTTGGCGCGCAGCTCGGCCGTGGGGGGCTTGTCGATGACCCGGGGCGGGATGACCTCGCCCGCGGGCCCCTTCATCCAGGGCCGGTGGTTGGCGTTGCGCCAGCGGCAGCTCTCGAAGACGCGGGTCTTGTAGAGATCCTTCACCGGATTGTAGCCGCCGGCCATGTCGCCGTAGATCGTGGCATAGCCGACCGCCACTTCGGACTTGTTGCCGGTGGTCAGCAGCATCTCGCCGAACTTGTTCGACAGCGCCA
>NZ_DAIUBO010000094.1:0-14057 GCF_036846665.1 Amaricoccus sp.
TGGAGCGCCGACAGATTCGTCGCCGGGGCCGCTGGCCTCGCCCGGCATTTCGGCATGCCGCCGCTCCTGATCGGCATGCTGGTGGTGGGCTTCGGCACCTCCGCGCCGGAGCTGCTCGTCTCGGCGATGGCGTCCTGGCAGGGCAATTCCGGCATCGCCCTCGGCAATGCCTTCGGCTCCAACATCGCCAATATCGCGCTGATCCTCGGCCTGACGGCGCTGATCTCGCCGATCGCGGTGCATTCGACGGTGATCCGGCGCGAGCTCCCCGTGCTGCTGGCGGTCACCCTGCTCGCGGTCGTCCTGCTGATCGACCTGAAACTGGCGCAGGCCGACGCGACCGTGCTGCTCGTGGTCTTCGCCGGGCTCGTCGCCTGGTCCGTCTGGCAGGCCCGCCGGGACGGCAAGGACAGCTTCGCCGAAGAGATGGAGATCGAGGGCAAGGCCCATGCCCTCGCGCCGCGGGCGGCGGCGGTCTGGACCTTCGTCGGCCTCCTGCTCCTGATCGCGACCTCGCGCCTGCTCGTCTGGGCGGCGGTCGATCTCGCCCGGCTCTTCGGCGTGGGCGACCTCGTCATCGGCCTGACCATCGTGGCGGTCGGGACCTCGCTGCCCGAGCTGGCCTCGACACTGGTGGCGATGCGCCGGGGCGAGCACGACATCGCGCTCGGCAATGTGATCGGCTCGAACCTCTTCAACACGCTCGCCGTGGTCGGGCTCGCCGCCGCGATCGGGCCGATCGCCGTGCCGCCGGAGGTGCTCTTCCGCGACATCCCGGTGATGACCGGGGTGACCATGGCGCTGGTTGCCGCCTGCATCGGCTTCCGCGGGCCGGGCCGGATCAACCGGATCGAAGGCGCGTTGCTGCTCGCCTCGTTCTTGGGCTACACCGCGCTCCTGGTCGTGACCGCAACGGGCTGAACCCGAATCGCCCCCGGCGGCATTATGGCGTTTCAAGTTCCCGGCACGATCTGATAAGCCATACATATTCCAATTCGAATCCACCAAGGGGAGAGGTCAATGGACGGAAACGACATTCCGGGAACGGGCAAGTGCCCCGTCATGCACGGCGGAGCCACGGAGATGGGGACCTCCGTGATGTCCTGGTGGCCGAACGCGCTCAACCTCGACATCCTGAGCCAGCACGACACCAAGACCGACCCGATGGGCCGGGACTTCAACTACCGCGAGGAGGTCAGGAAGCTCGACGTCGCGGCGCTCAAGAAGGACCTCGAGGCGCTGATGACCGAAAGCCAGGATTGGTGGCCGGCCGATTACGGCCATTACGGCGGCCTGATGATCCGCCTCGCCTGGCATTCGGCGGGCTCCTACCGGCTCGCGGACGGCCGCGGCGGCGGCGGCAGCGGCAACCTTCGCTTCGCGCCGCTCAACTCCTGGCCGGACAATGCCAGCCTCGACAAGGCCCGCCGCCTGCTCTGGCCGATCAAGAAGAAATACGGCAACCGGCTGAGCTGGGCCGACCTGATCATCCTCTCCGGCAACGTCGCCTATGAATCCTTCGGCCTGAAGACCTTCGGCTTCGCCTTCGGCCGCGAGGACGTCTGGCATCCCGAGATCGACACCTATTGGGGCGCGGAGAAGGAATGGCTCGCGCCTTCGGATTCGCGCTACGACAGCGTCGCGACCCCCGCCACCATGGAGAACCCGCTGGCGGCGGTGCAGATGGGCCTGATCTACGTGAACCCCGAGGGGGTGAACGGCAATCCCGATCCGATGGCCACCGCCGCGCAGGTCCGCGAGACCTTCAAGCGCATGGCGATGGACGACGAAGAAACCGCGGCGCTCACCGCCGGCGGCCACACCGTCGGCAAGTGCCACGGCAACGGCAACGCGGCACTTCTCGGCCGGGAGCCCGAGGCCGCGGGCATCGAGGAGCAGGGACTGGGCTGGTTCAATCCGGAACTGAAGGGCCGGGCCGCCAATGCGATCACCGGGGGACCGGAAGGCGCCTGGACCACCCATCCGACGACCTTCGACATGGGCTGGTTCGACATGCTCTTCGGCCATGAATGGGAGCTCACCCAGAGCCCCGCGGGCGCCAAGCAGTGGAAGCCCGTGAGCATCAGGGAAGAGGACATGCCCGTCGATCCGTCTGATCCGAGCAAGCGCCGGATGCCGGTGATGACCGATGCCGACATGGCGATGAAGGTGGACCCGGCCTATAACGCGATCTGCCAGAAGTTCATGGCCGACCCGGCATATTTCAAGGACACCTTCGCCCGCGCCTGGTTCAAGCTGACCCACCGCGACATGGGCCCCAAGGTCCGCTACATCGGCCCCGAGGTTCCCGACGAGGACCTGGTCTGGCAGGACCCGATCCCCGCCGGCCCCACCGGCTACGACATCGCCGCGGTAAAGGCGAAGATCGGCGCGAGCGGGCTGACCACCGCCGACATGGTCGCCACCGCCTGGGACAGCGCCCGCACCTATCGCGGCTCTGACATGCGCGGCGGCGCCAATGGCGCGCGCATCCGCCTCGCACCCCAGAAGGACTGGGAGGGCAACGAGCCCGAGCGCCTCGCCCGCGTGCTCGCGGTACTCGGGCCGATCGCCGCGGAGACCGGCGCCTCGGTCGCCGACGTGATCGTGCTGGCCGGCAATCTCGGCGTCGAGCAGGCGCTGAAGGCCGGCGGCCATGCCATCGAGGTGCCCTTCGCGCCCGGCCGCGGCGACGCGACCGACGCGATGACGGATGCCGCCTCCTTCGACGTGCTGGAACCGCTGGCCGACGGCTACCGGAACTGGCTGAAGAAGGATTATGCCGTCAGCCCCGAGGAGCTGATGCTCGACCGCAGCCAGCTCATGGGCCTCACCGCCCCCGAGATGACCGCCCTCGTCGGCGGGCTGCGGGTGATCGGCGCGAACCATGGCGGGAGCCCGCACGGCGTCTTCACCGACCGCGTGGGCGCGCTGACCACGGACTTCTTCGTCAACCTCACCGACATGGACTATCGGTGGGTGCCGGTCGAGGGCGGGATCTACGAGATCCGCGATCGCAAGACGGATGCGGTCCGGTGGACGGCCACGCGCGCCGATCTCGTCTTCGGCTCGAACTCGATCCTGCGCGCCTATGCCGAAGTCTACGCCCAGGACGACAACGGCGAGAAGTTCGCGCGCGACTTCGTGGCCGCCTGGACCAAGGTGATGAACGCCGACCGCTTCGATCTCGCCTGAGCCCTCGGGCGGTCGCCGCATCATCGGGGGGCGCCTTCGGGCGCTCCCTTTTTCGTCGCCGACGACCCGCCGGAAGGAAAGACCATGCCCGAAGCCCTCGAAGGTCCCTCTCCGGAGCGCATGGGCCGCCTGCAGGAATATCTCAAGCAGATCGTCTATGGCGGCAACGACGGCATCGTGACCACCTTCGCCGTGGTCGCGGGCTTCGCCGGCCTCGGGGCCGAGGGCGCGGCGACCGTGGGCAGCATCGCGGTGCTGCTCTTCGGCCTGGCCAATCTCTTCTCGGACGCCACGGCCATGGGACTGGGCGAATTCCTGTCGAGCCGGTCGGAGCAGGACGTCTACCGCGCCACCCTCGCGAAGGAGCGCCACGAGGCCCGGCACAACCCGGAATACCTCAAGACCGATGCCGTCGGGATCCTGACCATGCACGGCGTGGACGAGACCGACGCCCGCGACATGGCCGCGACCATGGCGCGCAATCCCGATTTCATGGCGGATTTCATGATGCAATACCGGGTCGGCATGGCCGATCCGACCGCCGACGGGCCGGTCGCGCGGGGCGCGATGACCTTCATCGCCTTCGTCGTCTTCGGCGCGGCGCCGCTCCTGCCCTATTTCCTGCTCGACCCCGTGCCCGCCACCTTCCGGGTTTCGGTCTTCGCTACCTTCGCGGCGCTGGTCGCACTCGGCACGCTGCGCTGGCAGGTCACCAACGCGACGCTCGCCCGCGCCGTCGGCGAATCCGTGCTTGTCGGGGGCATCTGCGCCGCCGTCGCCTATGGGGTCGGGGTGGCGTTCCGCGTGTAGCGTCCTTCTGCGCGGCGGATGAAGGTCGAACAGGTTGTGATCGCGCAAACAACCTGCATCCGCTTCCCCGGGCGCCTCCGTGCAGTGTGACGCCCCGCGTCATCACCCCGCCCCACCCCCCGCAGGCATCGGCTCACGCCGACACCTCCCGCATCGCCGCGGCATAGCCGCCGGCATCGAGGAACGCCTGCTCCGCCGGCGTGGTGAGCCGCCCGAGCGCGGCATTGCGATAGGGAAAGCGCCCGAAGCGGCGGATGACCAGGCGATGCGCCCGCGCATGGGTGAGGTTGCTGCCCCGCCCGAAGCGCATGAGGCTCAGCCGCACCGAGCGGTCCTGATCCGGCAGGGTCTCGGAATGCGCCAGCGGCAGGTGGAAGAACGCGCGCCCCGCGAGCGCCTCCCGCTGGTCGTGGCCGCGCGCGATGGCGGATTTCGTGACGGCGAGGGCCTTGGCGTCGCTGGCGAAGGAACGGCCATCGCCGCGAAACATGTTGCGCGGGAACTGGTCGAGCAGGATCACCAGGGCGAGACAGGATTCCGCTTCCGGGATCCAGATGTCGAAGGCGCCGCTGCGCGCGGCCTCCCACAGGTCCAGATATCGCTCGCGGATCGCGTCGTCGAGCGCGGGATCGACCTTGTACCAGCCCTCCGGCCCGACCTCATCGATCCAGAACCCGAGGATCTCGGCCGCTGCGTCATTCATCGCCCTGCCCTCCACCCGAGGAATGGTTCGGACACCATCCCTCCCCGGTCAAGCCGTAGTTTGCGCCGGCTCGCCCGCGGCCTTCTCGATGGCGACTTCCTGCGCAACCTCCAGCGCCACCGGCGTCGCCTGGGGCAGGACGGGCTGGTAGCGCGAGGTCTGGTCGACCGAGGGCGCCCGCCGGCGGGTCATCCGGTAGAGCGCATAGAAGGAGATCAGCGTGAACATCGCCGCCAGATAGGCGAAGAAGGCATCCGCCCCGAAGCGGGTCATCAAGGCACCGATCAGCAGCGGCCCGGTCATCGCCCCGAGACCGTTGATGAAGAGCAGCCCGCCGGAAGCCGCCGCCATGTCGGAGGGTTCCAGAAAGTCGTTGGTATAGGCGATCAGCAGCGAATAGAGCGGATTGGCGACGCTGCCGATCAGGAAGCCGATCGCCAGGAGCACGATATAGAGTTCCGACACCGCCATGCCCGCGAGCGTGACCACGGAGCCGCCCGCGGTCAGCCCGAAGATCAGCTTGCGCCGGTCCATCCTGTCCGAGGCCCAGCCGATGGGATATTGCGCCAGCAGGCCACCGGTGTAGATCGCCGCGACGAAGGCCGAGATCTGGACTACGCTGAGCCCCTTCTCGGTGCCGAAGACCGAGGACATGCCGAAGATGCCGGCGAAGACGCCGCCGAGCAGGAAGGTGCCGACGCAGCCGAGCGGCGAGGTGTTGAAGAGCTGGACCAGCGTCATCGGCTTGGTGGTCTGGAACGCGGGCGCGGTGCCCGCGGTCAGCAGGATCGGGGTGAAGGAGACCGAGACCAGCACCGACATGACGATGAAGAGCCCGTAGCCCGAGGGATCGCCGAGGGTGAGGATGCCCTGCGAGGCGATGATGCCCACCATCTGCACGATCATGTAGAGCGACAGCGCCTGCCCGCGGGTCTCGTTGGTCGCGGCGTCGTTCAGCCAGCTCTCGGCCACCACGTAGACGCCCGCGAAGCAGAAGCCCACGATCACCCGCATGCCGACCCAGATCCAGGGGTCGGGTGCGGCCGCATAGAGCACGAAGGCCGCCGAGATCATAGAGGCCAAAGCGGCGAAGACGCGCACATGGCCCACCTGCCGGATCATGATCGGTGCCCGTCGCGATCCGAGCAGGAAGCCGACGAAATAGCCGCTCATCACCAGCGACATGGTGGCGGCGTCATAGCCCTCGATCGCGCCGCGGATGCCGAGCAAAGTGCCCTGCAAGCCGTTGCCGAGCATCAGCAACATCATGCCCAGCAGCAGCGGCCAGGAATTGCGCAGGACGATCAGCATCGGAGGACCTTCTCTCGCTCGCGGGGTGATTCCGCGCGCTCACCGCTATCGGTCGGCGGGGGGCGGGCGCAAGCCGGATTTCTCAGCCGTGCGGCAGCAGCAGCGAGGCGTCCCCGTAGGAGAAGAAACGGTAGCGCCCGGCGATGGCATGGGCGTAGATCCGCCGGATGCGCTCGACGCCCATCAAGGCCGAGACGAGCATCATCAGGGTCGAGCGCGGCAGGTGGAAATTCGTCATCAGCCCGTCCGCGACCCGGAAGGCATAGCCGGGCCTGATGAAGATCTCGGTCTCCCCGGCCCAGGGCGCGATCTGCCGCGGGCCGGTGGCCGCCGTCTCCAGCACCCTGAGCGCGGTCGTCCCCACCGGGATGACGCGCCCGCCCGCCGCCATGGTCTCCCGGATCGCCGCGGTCGCCGCCTCGCCGATCTCGCCGCGCTCGGAATGCATCCGGTGGCCCTCGATCTCCTCGGCGGTGACCGGCAGGAAGGTCCCGGCGCCCACGTGCAGCGTCACCCGCACGCTCCGGATGCCGCGGGCCTCGAGATCGGCGAGCAGCACCCGGTCGAAATGCAGCGCCGCCGTCGGCGCGGCCACCGCCCCCGGCCGCGCGGCGAAGACGGTCTGATAGGCGCGCCGGTCGCCCGGCTCCGCCGCCCGCCGCGACGCGATATAGGGCGGCAGCGGCATCTCGCCGGCACGCGCCAGCGCCCGGTCGAAGGCGCGTCCCGAGAGCGCGAAGGCGAGCTCGATCTCGGCGCCCTCCCTGGCCATCACCTCCCCCACCAGGCCCGCGCCGAATTCGATGCGATCCCCGGGGGCGAGCCGCCGGCCGGGCCGCGCCAGCGCCCGCCATCTCCCGCCCTCGCCCGGTGCGAGCAGCGTCGCCTCGACCGCCACCTCGCCGCCGCCCGCCCGGCGCCGCACCCCCCTGAGCCGCGCCGGAATGACCTTGGTGTCGTTGAAGACCAGCAGATCCCCGGGCCGGAGCCAGGCGCCCAGGTCGCGCACATGCGAGTCGGCGATGGCGTCCCCCTGCGCCACGAGCAGCCGCGCGGCCCGCCGCGGCCGCAGCGGCCGCAGCGCGATCAGTTCCTCCGGCAGGTGATAGTCGAACTCCTCCGTCCGCATGTCGCGCTCCAGGCCGGGACCGGCGGGGTATAGGCAGCCCCGCGAGGCGCCTCAATGGCGGATTCCCCGCTGCCGCCCCTTGACGATCCGCCCGGCTGCCTGTCTGCCTCGGCGGGAGACGCAGCGAGGGAGGTTCGTCCATGACCGCAATCGAGGAAGGCCAGCAGGCACCGGATTTCCGCCTGCCACGCGACGGCGGCGAGAGCTTCGGCCTCGCGGAGGCGGAGGGCAGGAACGTCCTGCTCTATTTCTACCCCAAGGACGACACCTCGGGCTGCACCCTCGAGGCCGTCGACTTCACCGCGCTGATCGGGGATTTCGCGGCGGCGAACACCACCGTGGTCGGCGTCTCGAAGGACAGCGTCAAGAGCCACGAGAAGTTCCGCGCCAAGCACGGGCTCGAGGTCGTCCTTCTCTCCGACGAGACCGGCGAGATCTGCGAGCGCTACGGCGTCTGGGTCGAGAAATCGATGTACGGCCGGAAATACATGGGCATCGAGCGCGCGACCTTCCTGATCGACGCGTCGGGGCGCATCCGCCGCATCTGGCGCAAGGTCAAGGTCCGGGGCCATGCCGCCGCGGTCCTGGAGGCCGCCAGAGCGCTCTGAAGGCGCCCTTCGCAGTCGCGATCCGGCGGGCTTCCGGATAGCGATTGGCGAGTTTCCGCCGAGTTCGCGGAAGCGCCGCAAACGCCCCGCCCTGCGATTGTCATTCCCGGGCTTTCTCCCTAAGAGCGACTAGTGGTTGGGTCGAACCTGCCGGAATATACAACACGTATAGGGTGGCGGAATGCCGGGACTGGGAAAAAGAGTGAACGGATGGCTGTCCGCCTTCGTTCCCGAGAAGCGGCTTTTCATACAATCCCGCAATGCAACCAGCTACATCCGGCTGACGCCTCTCGTACAGCTTTCACTCGCCGCGGCGCTGGTCGTGCTGCTCGGCTGGATGGCGATCGCGACCTCCCTCGTGGTGCTCGACACGGTTTCGGGCGGCAGCCGGACGGTTCAGACCACCGTCCTGCAGAACGCCTACAAGCAGCGGCTCGAGGAACTCGCCTCCGAGCGTGACCAGCGCGCCGCCGAGGCCCGCTCCGCCCAGGAGCGCTTCAAGCTCGCCATGGAGCAGATCGGCCGGCAGCAGACCTCGATCCTCGATTCGGTCGAGGAACGCCGCGAGCTGGCCACGGCGCTCGAACTGATGCGCGGCCGGCTGCAGGACGCCGTCGAGGAGCGCCGCGAGATCGCCGCCGCCCGCGACGCGCTGCTCGCCGAGATGAGCGAGGTCAACGAGACGCTCGACCGCAAGCAGGGCACCGCCGGCGACCTCTCCCAGACGCTCGACACCGTGACCGGCGCGCTTTCCGACGCCGTGGTCGCGCGCGACGCCGCCGAGGACGAGCGCGAGACGCTCGCGGCCCAGGTCGCCGAGCTCGAGCTGCGCATCTCGATGAACACGCGGCAGCAGGAAGAGATGCTCGACCAGCTCGAACAGGCCGTGGCGATGTCCTTCGGCCCGCTGGAAGCGATGTTCAAGACGACGGATCTCGACGTGGACAGCCTCATCGCCTCGGTGCGGAACACCTATTCGGGCCAGGGCGGGCCGGAACTGCCCGCCGTGGTCAGCACGCGTTCCTTCAACGATCCCGGCCTGTCGAGCCGTCTCGACAGCGTCATGGTCTCCCTCGACCGCATGAACCTGATGCGCATCGCCGCCGGACGGGTGCCCTATGCCATGCCGGTGACCGCGAACTTCCGCTTCACCAGCGGATTCGGCACCCGCTCGGACCCCAAGGGCCGCGGCCGCCGCATGCACCTGGGCGTCGATCTCGCCGGGGCGAGCGGCACGCCGATCTTCGCCACCGCCGACGGCGTGGTGGTCTCGGCCAAGCGAGAGAGCGGCTACGGCAACGCCGTCCGGGTCCGCCACGATTTCGGGTTCGAGACGGTTTATGCCCATCTGAGCAAGATCAGGGTTGCGGCTGGACAGAAACTCTCGCGCGGAGATAGAATTGGTGATATGGGTTCAACCGGGCGTAGTACAGGCGTGCATCTCCACTACGAGGTGCATCTCAACGGACGCCCCGTGAATCCGATGCCCTATCTGGAGACCGCCAGGAATGTTTACTAAACCCCGTCCCAGCGACAGCAACGCGACTTCGACCCCCGAGACCGACATCGCGGCCGCGGCGCCGACCCCGCCCGCGAGCGAGCTCAGGCCCTCCTCCCCGAGCATCTCGCCGGCGCCGCTCAAGCCCAAGCCCGCTGCCTCCGTGCTCTCCTCGGACATCACCATCACCGGAAACGTCCGCTCCAGCGGCGACATCCAGATCGAGGGCACCATCGAGGGCGACATCCGCGCCCAGACCCTGATCGTCGGCGAGACCGCGACCGTGAAGGGCGAAGTGATCGCCGAGGACGTGGTGGTCAACGGCCGCGTCGTGGGCCGGCTGCGCGGGCTGAAGGTCCGCCTCGCCAATACCGCTCGCGTGGAAGGCGACATCGTGCACAAGACGATCGCCATCGAGAGCGGCGCGCATTTCGAAGGCTCGGTGCAGCGCCAGGACGATCCGCTCTCGAAGGGATCAAATTCCTCCGGCTCCGCGCCGCAGCGGCCGGTCGCCGTCACGGCCGCCGAATAACGCTCCCGACGCCCTCGGGGCGATTGCCCTCGGACCCGGCGCCCGGCCCCCGCGGCGCCGCCGTCCTTCCGACGCGGCTCGGAACCCGCGCGTCAGCCTGCCGACCATTGGGCCTTCAGGCGATCACGTTCTGTTGGCGCCCTTCCCCAGTTGCGCCGCCGCCTTCCCCTCGCGGATCTGGCGCATGATATCGGCGGCCCTCTCCATCGACTTGCATCCCGCGCCGGACCGGGTGTCCCCAGCCCGATCGACCCGTGGCGATCGGTGGTGAAGCTGCACCACCCTCGCCCTGCGGCTCGCGCCTCCGGGCGACCGGACCGGGCGACGCAGCGCCTTGCTGTTGTCGGTTCCGGGCGCCCCTCAACCGACCGGATTCACCCGGAGATCACAGGCTCAATCCCCGGACGGATCGCGCCCCGGCCCCTCGGGATCAGGCCGCACCCTCGGGCGGCACCACCTTGCGGTAGATGTGCCAGGTGGTGTGCCCCAGCACCGGCAGGGCGATGAAGAGCCCGAGGAAGAACGGCACCATCGCGACGAAGACCCCCACCGCGACGATCGCCCCCCAGGTCAGCATCGCCACCGGATTGCGCGTGACGGCCGTGTAGCTCGTGAGCATCGCCGTCACGTAATCCACTTCGCGGTCGAGCAGCATCGGCAGCGACACTGCCGTGACCGAGAAGAGCACGAGCGCGATCGCGCCCCCGACGATGGTCCCGAGAAAGAGCAGGAGCAGCCCGTTGCCCGTGGTCAGCAGCGCGCCGATATCCGAATAGACCGCGAAGTTCATCCGCCCGAGCACGATGGCGATCAGCATCGCCGCCGACCACATCCAGATCATGAAGCCGGCGAGGACGATGAAGGCCATGGTCGGCATCTGCCGCGTCCGCTCGCGCCAGATCACGTCGAGGATCTCGGCCCAGACCAGCGGCTCGCCCCTCTCGCGCCGGCGGCTGACCTCGTAGAGGCCGATCGCCGCGAAGGGCCCGATCAGCGGAAACGCCAGGGCGAGCGGCAGGATCCACAAGGGCTGGTCCCAGACCCAGAGCTGGAGGAAGATCAGGATGCCGGCGAAGGCATAGACCCCGCCGAAGAAGAGCCCGAATTCCGGCGCGGCCCGGAAATCCGCCCAGCCTTCGGAGAGTGCGGAATAGACGTCGTCGACGCTGATGCTGCGAACCGGATAGCGGTCGGCGGCGGTCGTGGCGGTGTTCATCGGATCCTCCCCGGAGCGGCGAGCTTCGCGGCCTGCATGGCCCCGGACTTTAGGACAGGTCGGCCGCGCGGCACAATAATCTTGACCCTCAATCCTCGGCCTGCGCCTCCGCCCGGCTCTTGCCGGTGACCTGCAGCGCCAGCGCCGCCGCCATGAAGGCGTCGAGATCGCCGTCGAGCACGCCGGCCGTATCGGAGGTCTCGTGGTTGCTGCGCAGATCCTTCACCATCTGATAGGGCTGGAGCACGTAGGAGCGGATCTGGTTGCCCCAGCCCGCGTCCCCCTTGGCCTCGTGCGCCGCGGTGATCGCCTCGTTGCGCTTGCGCAGCTCCAGCTCGTAGAGCCGCGACTTCAGCGCCGCCATGGCATTGGCGCGGTTCTGGTGCTGCGACTTCTCCGAGGAGGTGACGACGATATTGGTCGGGATATGGGTGATGCGCACGGCCGAGTCGGTGGTGTTGACATGCTGGCCGCCGGCGCCGGACGAGCGATAGGTGTCGATGCGGATGTCGTTCGGCGCGATCTCGATGTCGATGTTGTCGTCGACCACCGGATAGACCCAGACCGAGGAGAAGGAGGTGTGCCGGCGCGCGGCGCTGTCGAAGGGCGAGATGCGCACCAGCCGGTGCACCCCGCTCTCGGATTTCAGCCAGCCATAGGCGTTGTGGCCCCTGATCTGATAGGTGACCGAGCGGATGCCCGCCTCCTCGCCGGGGTTCTCGGAGATCAGCTCGACCTTGTAGCCGTGCCCCTCCGCCCAGCGCACGTACATGCGCGCCAGCATCGCCGCCCAGTCGCAGCTCTCCGTGCCGCCGGCGCCGGCATTGATCTCGAGGAAGGTGTCGTTGGCATCCGCCTCCTGGTCGAGCAGCGCCTCGATCTCCTTCTGCGCGGCGCGCTCGCGCAGGGCGCGCAGCGCGTCCTCCGCCTCCGCCACGACCTCCTGGTCGCCCTCCGCCTCGCCCATGGCGATCAGCTCGCGCTGGTCGTCGAGCTCGCGCGCGAGCGCCGAATAGCCGTCGATGGCGTCGCTCAGCGTCTGCCGGTCGCGCATCAGCTTCTGGGCGCGGGCGGGATCGCTCCAGAGCTCCGGATCCTCCGACATCGCGTTCAGCTCTTCGAGCCGATGCGCGGCCGTGTCCCAGCCCAGCCGCTGGCGCAAGAGCGCCAGCGACCGCTCGATCTCGGCAACGGCATGTTCGGTTTCGGCGCGCATGATCGGTTCCCGTCGGGGCGCGGAGCCCACCTTCGGACCCCGCGCGGCGCCGGTTCTAGCCCAGCCCAAGCCGGCGGGTAAAGGGCGATCGCCCGCGCCGAAGCCTCAGTAGAGCCCGCCGCTCGAGATCGAGCCAAGCGAGGGATTCTTCGGCAGGGCGCGGGACTGGCCGCGCACCTGGACGCGCTCGATGTTCTGGGCCGGCACCCCGTCGTAGAGCGGCACGTCGGCGCCGATCTTCCAGCCGCCGTCCACCGTCTGGCCGTAGCCGCCGACCACGGTCTCCTGGCCGTCCTTGATGTATTCGACCTGCACATTGGCCCCGGTGGCGCCGTCGGGCAGGCGCTGGCCGGAATGGCGGTCGATAGAGATGAACCGCCCGCCCGGCGGCACCGGGAAGGTCACCGGCCCCTGCCCCGCCAGCGCCACCTTGATGAACTCGGCGAAGATCGGCGCGCAAAGCGTTCCGCCGAAAGCCGATTTCCCCAAGGGCCGCGGGTTGTCGTAGCCCATGTAGCAGCCCGCCGCGATCCGCGGGGAATAGCCCACGTACCAGACGTCCTTGGCGTCGTTCGTGGTGCCGGTCTTGCCCGCCAGATTGAGCCCCAGCGAGCCCACGGCGGCCCGGCTGGTGCCGCGGCTGACCGCGCCCTGCAGCATCGAGGTGATCTGATAGGCAGTGATCGGATCCATGATCCGCTCGGCATTGGAGCGCAGGAACGGCTGGGCCGCCGCCGACAGCCGATCCGCGGTGCAGTTCTCGCATTCGCGCCGGTCGTGCCGGTAGATCGTCCGGCCGTAGCGGTCCTGCACCCGGTCGACCAGCGTCGGCTCGACCCTGAGCCCGCCGTTGGCGAACATCGCATAGGCCGCCACCATCTCGTAGAGCGTGGTCTCGCCGGCACCGAGCGAATAGGACAGGAGCTCCGGCATGTCCTTGTAGACGTTGAAGCGCTCGGCATATTCCGCCACCACGTCCATGCCGACGTCCTGGGCGATGCGCACCGTCATCAGGTTGCGCGACTGCTCCAGCCCGGTGCGGATCGGCGCGGGGCCGTAGAACTTGTCGCTGGAATTGGTCGGCCGCCAGATCCCCGCCCCGGTCGCGACCTCGATCGGCGCATCGACCACGATCGTCGCCGGCGAATAGCCGTTGTCGAGCGCGGCGGCATAGACGAAGGGCTTGAACGACGAGCCCGGCTGGCGCAGCGCCTGGGTGGCACGGTTGAAGACGCTCGACTGGTAGGAGAACCCGCCCTGCATGGCGAGCACCCGGCCCGTCATCGTGTCCATGGCCATGAAGCCGCCCTGGATCGCGGGCACCTGGCGATAGGACCAGCGCTCGAAGGCGCCGTCGGCGGTGATCGCCCGGACCTGCACCACGTCGCCCACGTCCCACATGTCGTCCGCGCCCTGCGCCTCGCGCAACCGGCCGTTCTCGCCGCGCAGCCGGGCCCATTTCGCGTCCGAGAAGCTCAGGAAATGCCCGTCCTCGTCCTCCTCGACCCCCTCGATGCCGATGCGCGCCGAGCTTTCGCCGATCTCGAGGATCACCGCCGGATGCCAGCCGTCGATGTCGCGCGGCACGGAAGCCCCGGCCAGCGCCGCCCGCCAGCTCGCCTCGTCCGAGGGATCGAAGCCCGCCGGGTCGATCTGCGCCGCGGGCCCGCGATAGACGCCGAGCTCGCGGTCGTATTTCTCCAGCCCGTCCCTCAGCGCCCGCGCCGCGACCGTCTGCAGGTCGGGATCGACCGTGGCGCGGATGGTGAGCCCGCCGGTGAAGAGCTCCTCGTCGCCCAAGCTCGCCGACAGCTCGCGCCGGATCTCGTCGGTGAAATA
>NZ_DAIUBO010000095.1:0-13901 GCF_036846665.1 Amaricoccus sp.
GGCAAGGAGGGGCGGGCCGAAATCGGAAAAGCGCTCCGCGGCGACCAGCGCAATCCCGTTCTCCACTCCGGTTTGCGGCATCAGGGCGAGCCGGGTCAGCCGGCTCTCGCGCCCCGGCAGCCCGGCGAGGCTCCCGCCGAGCCAGCCCCCGAGGATCCGCGAGGCGAAGCGCAGGACCACATAGGCGATGCCGGCGAAACCCATCCCGGCCAGATCCGTGGTCTCCAGCGAGGCCCCCGCCATGACGAAGAAGAGCAGCATGAACGGCCATTCGATGCGTTCGATCTCGTGGATCGGGCGCTCGTGATGGCTGGCGAAATTGACGATGGTCGCCCCGCAGACCATGCCGGCGAGCAGGAAGGAGAAGCCGAGCTGGATCGCGAGGCCGGCGCAGAGAAAGACCAGCCCCAGCGCCTCGATCAGCGTGGGCTCGCCGGGCTTGATGCGCCCGGTCAGGTGGGCGGCCGGAAGCCCGATAGCCAGCCCCAGCGCCACCGCGCCCCCCGCCTCGCGCAGGCCGAGCAGGACATGGTCGCCCGCCTCGCCGCCGGTCATCACGCTCGCGATGGTCAGCACGATGCTGAAGGCGATCAGGCCCCAGGCGTCGTCGATGGCGACGATGCCGAGCAGGTTGGTCGGAAACCGCCCCGTGGCTCCGGATTGCTGCACCACGTCGCGTGTCGCCGCGGGATCGGTCGCCGCCGAGATGCCGCCGAGCAGCAGCGCCGAGGCGATCGGCACGCCGACGAGGATCAGCCCGAAGGCGATCACCAGCACCGAGACGATCACCACGGTCAGCGAGATGAGGATGATCTCGCGGCCATGGGCGCGCAGGGTGGAGGGCTCGAGCGCGCTGCCGAGCAGGAAGGCCACCATGGTGAGCGCCGTCGGCGCGAGCAGGTTGCTCGCCCCGTCGATGCCCGCCGGCAGCAGGTCGAGTACCGGCGGCCCGACCACGGCGCCGAGCATGATCAGCAGCGTGACCCGCGGCACATGGACCCGGCGGCCGAAGGAATCGAGCGCGAGCCCTGCCAGGAAGAGGATGCCGAAGGCGATGAGGAACTCCGGCGACCCCATGGCTCAGCGATCCGCCGCCGTCACGGACGCGTCATGCCGCCCATGTCGATGTCCACCTTCTGGGACAGATTCTCGAGGCTGTCGTAGGTGATCTGCGTGGCATAGCGCGGGTTGTGGGCGAAGGCCCCCGGATCCTTCGCCACGAACTGGTAGTTGTAGGCGGCCCGGAGCAGCCGCGGCGTCCAGCTGGCATAGCGGTTGGGAAAGACCGCCTCGTGCTCCCCGACCGCGCCGTCGCCGTTGGCGTCGTTGAAGAAATACGGGTAGACATGGGCATCATAGGCGATCGGCGTGCCCGCGACCGCCGCGGCATAGGCCGCGATCCCCTGCCCGAGGCGCTCGTGCAGCGTGGCGACCTCGCCCGCCACACCCTCGGTCACGTCCCCGTCCCCGTCGAGATCCGCGGTCCCGGTGCGGATGGCGGAGATTGTCTCGCTGGTCTTGTGGCAGGCGACGCAGCCGGTCATCGCCACTTCGAGCGAATGCGGGTTGTGGCAGCCGGTGCAGCTGTTGAGGGGCGCCGGGTGCACGAAGCGCTCCACATAGGTCTTGCCGTCGTATTGATAGCCGCCGCGCACGGCAGCGCCGAACAGCGTCGCCGCCGCGGCACGGTAATGCACGTTGATGAAACCGAGATCGGCCGAGACCGCGTCGTCCTCCATTCCCGCCACGGCCGCGGCGACGCTGTCGCCCGATTCGCGCCCCTGGTGGCAGACCGTGCAGACGCTCGAGGTCCCGAGCCCGGCGACGGTCACGCCGGAGGGAAAGGTGATCGATTCGAGCGCCACGGCGGCCGGATTGTGGCAGGTCGCGCAATCGACCGGCGCCCCGGTTGCCGCGGGATGGTCCACGACGCCCGCGGCACTGCCGTCCGCGCCGACGAAATCGATGAAGCCCGGACCGGAATGGCATCGCGCGCATTCCACCTCGACCGCACCCTCCTCGTTCCAATGGGTGAAGGCCTCCGCATCGCGCTTGGCATGCGGCGAGGCGAGCCAAGCCGCGACGATCGCCGAGAGGTTCGGCGGCACCTCGGCGGAAACCGGCAACGGAGCCGTCGCGACGAACACCAGTGCCGCGGCCGCGACGACGTTTCGCAAGGTCATGCCGGGACTCCCTCTCGTCTCGCCGCGTGTTTCGGCGGTTTCGCATGGCGATATGTGCAGGGACGATACCGCCGCGCCGCCGCCCCGGCTTTGATCGAGGTCAAGGTGCCGTCGCACCGCTTCCCGCAGCCTCGGAGACGGATTCGGCCATCATCCCGATCCTCCCGGTCGGCGCCGCGTGATTGAAGGACAGGAATGCTTTTCTCGATCAGGAAGGGCTACGATCCCGCCCTGCCCGGAGCGCCGCGGCAGAGCGTGGAAGACGCCGCCCCGGTCGGATCGGCGGCGATCCTCGGTGCCGATTGCCCCGGGCTCCGGCCCGCCCTCGCGGTCGCGGCCGGCGATCCCGTCCGGCGCGGCCAGGTGCTCTTCACTGACCGCAGGCACCCGGCGATCGCCTATGTCTCGCCGCTCACGGGCGTGGTCGAGGCCATCGACTTCGGCCCCCGCCGGACGCTCTCGGCCATGGTGTTGCGCCGGACAGCGGAAACCGGCCCGGAGGATGGGGCCGGACCGCCCGCGCCGACGGGCGATGCGCGCGAGACCCTGCTGGCGCGGGGTCTCTGGCCGGCCTTCCTCGCACGGCCCTTCGGAAGGGTGCCCGCGCCGGACGGGACGCCTGTGGCAATCCTCGTCAGCGCCACCGACAGCAACCCGCTCGCACCCGACCCGCGCGTCGTGCTCGCGGACCGCCGCCCCGCCTTCGACCGCGGCCTCACCGTGCTCGCGGCGCTGACCGCCGGGCCGGTCTTCGTCGCCCAGCCGCCCGGCGCCGGGCTCGCCGCCGCGGCCGGGGACCGGATCCGCGCCGTCGAGATCTCCGGCCCGCATCCTGCCGGGCTTCCCGGCGCGCAGCTCTACCGCCTGCGCCCCGAGATCGGACCGGGCAAGGTCTGGACCATCGGCTATCAGGACGTGGCCGCCATCGGCCATCTCTTCGCGACCGGCGACTATCGCTCCGAGCGCGTGGTCGCGCTCGGCGGCCCCCGCGCCCGCGACCCGCGGCTGGTCCGCACGATCATGGGCGCGAGCCTGCGCGACCTGACCTCCGGAGAGGTCGCGCCGGGTGGGCGCGGCGGCTTCGCCCGCATCCTCTCGGGATCGGTGCTGGCGGGACGCGAGGCGGCCTGGCTCGGCCGCCACCACCACCAGGTGACGATCCTCGACGCCCGGCCCGAAGCCCGGCGCCTTTCCCTGCCCCGGTGGCTCGGGCGGTCCCGCCGGGGGCCGCGCCCGCTCATCGCCAGCGAAAGGCTCGAGGGCCTGCTGCCCTTCGGCATCCCGCCCGTGCCGCTGATGCGGGCGCTGGCGGTCGGCGACAGCGAAACCGCCGAGCGCCTCGGCGCTCTCGACCTCGTCGAGGAGGACGTGGCGCTGCTCTCCTGCTTCTGCACCAGCGGCGCGGATTACGGCCGCCTGCTGCGGCGCGTCCTCGACGAGCTCGCCGAGGCCGCATGAACCCGCTCACCCTCTCCGCTGCTACCGATGCGGCGCCCTTCCTGCGCGGCCGCTGGGAGCCGGCGCAGGTCACCCTCGCCCAGGCGGCCGCGCTGCTGCCCCCGCTCGCCGTGGTGCTGGTCGCGGGCGGCGGCCCGCAGGCGCTGCTGCTCGCCACCGCCCTGGCGGTGACCTTGTTCTGGGAGACGCTCTTCGCGCTGCTGCGCGGGCGCGCCTGGAGCTGGCACGGCGTCACCACGGCGCTGGTCGTCGCGGTCATGGTGCCCGCCGGCGCGCCGCTCTGGCAGCCGGCGCTGGCGCTCTCGCTCGGGGTGGTGCTGGGCGAGCTGATCTTCGGCGGCAGGGGCTTCGGCTTCCTCGCCGCCGGCGTCGTGGCGCTCGCCTTCCTGCGCTACTCCTTCGCCGCGATCCCCTTCGCGGGCGACGGCGGCGCGGTAGCGATTGCCACCCTCCCCGGCACCGCGCTGCTGCTCTATCTCCGGCTGATCTCCTGGCGCGTCGCCCTGGCGGCATTCCTCGGCTTCGCCGCCGCGAGCCTCGTCACCGGCCAGCCGCTCGACCCCGGGGCCACCGGCGCGAGCCTCGCCTTCGGCCTCGTCTTCCTGATATGCGACCCCTTCGGCGCGGCCTCCACCAATGCCGGGCGCTGGCTCTACGGCGCGCTCGCCGGCGGGCTCGCCGCGGCCTTCGACACCGCGCCGGGCGCCGCGGTCGCGCCCGAGGCGATCGTCTTCGCCGCACTGCTCGCCAGCATCTTCGCGCCGCTCCTCGACCATGCCGCCGTGCTCGTCATCGCCCGGATCCGGAGGCGCCGCCATGGCTAGCCCGATCGCGGCCTGGCGCCGCTTCCTCGCCCGCCCCAACAACGACCGGGTCAAGACCCTCGGCATCGCCTTCATCGTCGCCTTCTGCGCGGCACTCCTGGTCTCCACCGCCTCAGTGCTGCTCAAGCCCCGGCAGCAGGCACATATCGAGGCGGCCCGCCAGGCGCAGCTCGACCGGATGCTCGACACCCTGCCGGGCCTGCGCGACTTGATGCTCGAAGCCGGGGTCGACGCGCTCCAGACCCGGCTGGTCGATCTCGGGACCGGCAGCTTCGCCACCGGAATCGACCCCGCGACCTTCGACCTGCGCGCCGCCGCCCAGGATCCGGCGACGAGCATCGACCTGCCGCCCGAAGCCGACATCGCCGGGCTGAAGCGCCGCGCCACGCTCGCACCCGTCTACCTGCTCGAAAGCGAGGGGGCGCTGAAGGTGATCGTCCTGCCGGTGGAGGGCGCGGGCTACCAGTCGACGATCCGCGCCTATCTCGCGCTCGAGGCCGACCTAAACACCATCGCCGCCCTCACCATCTACGAGCAGGGCGACACGCCCGGCCTCGGCGCCCGCATCGCCGAACCCGCCTGGGCCGCGCTCTGGCCCGGCAAGCAGATCGCCGACGAGACGGGCGAGGTCGTCATCTCGGTGGTGCGCGGCCAGGCGACCGGACCCTTTGAGGTCGACGGCATCGCCGGCGCCACCCGTACCAGCAACGGCGTCAACGACATGCTGCGCTTCTGGCTCGGCCCCTACGGCTACGGCCCCTTCCTCGAGACGCTGAAGGCGGAGGGACTCTGATGTCACTGATGCGCCATGTCACCGCGCCGCTGATCGCCAACAACCCCGTCACGCTGCAGATCCTCGGCATCTGCTCGGCGCTCGCGGTCACCACCTCGCTCGCGACGGCGCTGACCATGTCGATCGCGCTGACCGCCGTGCTCTGCGCCTCGGCGGCGATCATCAGCGCGATCCGCAACCACATCCCCGCCTCGATCCGGCTGATCGTGCAGATCACCATCGTCGCGGCGCTGGTGGTGGTCATCGACGAATTCCTCAAGGCCTATGCCTTCGAGATCAGCGGTCGGCTCTCGATCTTCGTCGGGCTGATCGTGACCAATTGCCTCGTGCTGGGCCGCGCCGAAGGCTTCGCCATGCACAACCCGGTGTTGCCCAGCGTGCTCGACGGCCTCGGCAACGGGCTCGGCTACAGCCTGATCCTGCTCGTCGTCGGCGCGATCCGGGAGCTTCTCGGGGCGGGCACGCTCTTCGGACAATCGGTGCTGCGCACCACCGCCGAGGGCGGATGGTTCGAGCCGCTCGGCCTCATGGCGCTGGCGCCGAGCGCGTTCTTCATCCTCGGCCTGCTGGTCTGGGCGATCCGGAGCTGGTGGACGGTCCAGAACGAGGCCCCCGACTTCGCGCTCAAGTCCGCGCCGGAGGCGCCGCGGCAATGACCGAGATCTTCCTCTCCGCGATCCTCGAAGACAATCTCGCGCTGTCGTTCTTCCTCGGCCTCTGCACCTTCCTCGCGGTCTCCAAGCGCTTCGAGACCGCTCTCGGCCTCGGGATCGCGGTGATCGTGGTGCAGACCATCACCGTCCCGCTCAACAACCTGATTTTCAACGGCCTGCTCGTGGAGGGCGCCTGGGCCTGGCTGGGGCTGCCGGAGGTGGATCTGAGCTTCCTGAAGCTGATCGGCTTCATCGGCGTGATCGCGGCGATGGTCCAGATCCTCGAGATGACCCTCGACCGCTACATGCCCGCGCTCTACCGGGCGCTGGGGATCTTCCTGCCGCTGATCACGGTCAACTGCGCGATCCTCGGCGGCAGCCTCTTCATGGTCGAGCGGCGCTACGATTTCGCCGAGGCGCTGGTCTATGGCCTCGGCAGCGGCATCGGCTGGGCGCTGGCGATCGTCGCCTTCGCGGCGATCCGCGAGCGGCTGCGCTACAGCGACATGCCCGCAGGCCTCCAGGGGCTCGGCGGCGCCTTCCTGATCACCGGCCTAATGTCGCTCGGCTTCACCGCCTTCGCCGGGATCGGCGGCCAATGAGCGAGATCGCCCTCGGCATCCTGCTTCTGACCGGCCTCGTGCTGGCACTGACCGCCATGGTCATGCTGGCGCGCTCGGTGCTGATGCCGGCCCGGCCGGCGCATGTCACCGTGAACGGCCGCACCGAGCTCGCCACCACCACCGGCACCAGGCTGCTCGGCGTGCTGAACGGCGCCGGCATCCTCGTGCCCTCGGCCTGCGGCGGCGCCGGCACCTGCGGCCTCTGCAAGGTCCGCGTGACCGAAGGCGGATCCGAGGCCCTGCCCACGGAAGCCGCCCGGCTGACGCGGGCCGAGCTTCGCGCCGGGACGCGGCTCGCCTGCCAGATCACCCTGCGCGGCGACATGGGCATCGCGGTCGAAGACGACCTGATGGGCGCGGAGGCCTTCACCTGCACCGTGGCCTCGGCGCGATTCCTGACCCCGCTGATCCGCGAGATCGTGCTGGAGATGCCGCCGGGCCGGTCGCTCGAGCTCACCGCCGGATCCTTCCTGCAGGTCACCGCACCGCCCTACGCCCTCTCCTTTACCGATCTCAAGATACCGCCGGACCATGCCCCGGCCTGGGAACGGCTCCGGCATTTCAGCATCGCGACCGAGGAGCCGGTCACCCGCGCCTATTCGGTCTCGAACCGACCCGAGGACACCGACGCAGGCAGGATCGTGCTCAACATCCGCCTCGCCCTGCCGCCGCCGTCCGTGGCCGAGGCCCCGCCCGGCATCGTGTCGAGCTGGCTTTTCGCGGTGAAGCCGGGCGACCCGGTCGGCGTCTCCGGGCCTTACGGCAGCTTTCACGCCCAGCCGGGCGAGCGCGAGATGGTGCTGATCGGCGGCGGCGTCGGCATGGCGCCGCTCAGGGCCATAATCTTCGACCAGCTCGAACGCCGCGGAGCCGTACGGCCCATCAGTTACTGGTACGGCGCCCGCAGCCGGACCGAGCTCTTCTACGAGCAAGAATTCGCCGCGCTCGCCGAACGGCACCCGAACTTCCGCTGGACCGTCGCCCTCTCCGATCCGAATCCCTCCGACAATTGGGACGGCCCGGCCGGATTCATCCATGCGGTGGTATTCGAGGACTACCTCCGGAACCACCCCTCGCCGGAGAGCTGCGAATACTACCTCTGCGGCCCGCCGCTGATGATCCGCGCGGTGCTGGCGATGCTCGACAGCGTCGGGGTCGACAAGGAGAGCATCTTCAACGACGATTTCGGGATATGAGCATGCGATGCGACAGACGCGGCTTTCTTCTCGGCGCGGGCGCGTTCCTCGCGGGCGGAACCCTGCCCGCCCGTACCGGGGCGAGCCGGATCCTCGGCGGCCCCGCCTTCGGCAGCTACTGGCGCGCAGTGCTGCCCGAGGGCAGCGATGCCTCGGCTGCCGGCGCCGCCATCGAGGCGGTCGTGCGAAGCGTGGATGCCGCCATGTCGCCCTACCACGCCGATTCGGAGATCGGCCGCTTCAACCGCGACATCCGGCCCGGGCCCACGACGGTTTCCGCGCCGACCCGCGCTGTCGTCGCCGAGGCGCTCGCGATCGCCCGGCTGACCGGCGGCGCCTTCGACCCGACGGTCGGCCCTCTCGTCGCCCGCTACGGCTTCGGTCCCGTCGCGGGCATTGCCGGCGGGCTCGACACGCTGTCGGTGCTTGCGGATTCGATCGAGAAGACCGCCGGCGGAACCACGCTCGACCTTTGCGGCATCGCCAAGGGCCATGCCCTCGACCGCGCCGCCGCGGCGCTCGCGGCCCTGGGCATCGCCGACGCGCTCGTCGAGATGGGCGGCGAGATCCATGCCGCCGGCCGCCACCCCGAGGGCCCTGCCTGGCAGGTGGCGGTGGAGGCACCGGGGTCCGACGGCCCGCTAAAGGTCCAGCGCATCGTGACGCTCGCCGACGAGCGCATGGCCACCTCCGGCATCGCGCCGAACGGCTTCCGCGAGGGCGGCCGCAGCACCACGCATATCATCGACCCGCGGTCCGGCCGGCCCCTGGCCGAACGGCTCGCCGCGGTCTCGGTCATCGCCCCCTCCGGCGCGACGGCGGATGCGCTCGCCACCGCGCTCATGGTGCTCGGCGAGGAGGAAGGAATGGCACTGGCCGAGCGCGAAGGGATCGCGGCACTCTTCCTCGTCAGCGACGGACCGGGGCTGCGCGAGGTCATGACCGACCGCTTCCGCGCCCGGATCCTGGCCTAGGAGGGCGGAACCATGGGCACCTTCCTCCTCGGCCTCCTCGTCACCCTCCTCGCCCTCGGCGGGCTCGCGCTCGGGGTGATGCTGGGCCGGCCGCCGATCAGGGGATCCTGCGGCGGCCTCGCCTGCATCCGCGGCGCCGATTGCGCGGGCTGCCCGGAACGCCGGGGCAAGAGGCAGCAGCCGTGACCGGACATTCCCACGTCAGTGACATCATGACCCGCGATCTGGTGACGTTGTCGCCCGGCACCGAGATCAACCAAGCCATGCAGATCCTGCTCGACCGCCGGATCTCCGGGGCGCCGGTCCTCGACGACCAGGGCTGGCTGGTCGGGGTGCTCTCCAAGAAGGACTGCCTGCGCGCCGCCCTCTCGGCCAGCTACTTTCGCGAATGGGGCGACACCGTGGCCAATTACATGACGAACCCGGTCGAGACCCTCGATGCCGATCTCGACATCGTCGCCGCCGCAGAGGCCTTCATCGCCAGCGCCTACCGGCGCTTCCCGGTGCTGCGCCAGGGCAGGCTCGTCGGCCAGGTCAGCCGAACGGACGTGCTGCGCGCCCTCGCCGAGCAATGGGACGGCCCCCGGTCCGTCAGGGCGGGGCCCTCCGGCTCGTGAGCCCGGGAAACGACGGCGCCGCCTTCGCGACGCAGGGCCTGACCAAGACCTACGGCGCCGGGCCGGCGGCGGTGCATGCGCTGCGCGGCGTTGACCTCGAGGTGCCCGCGGGCGAGATGGTGGTGCTGCTCGGCCCCTCGGGCAGCGGCAAGTCGACGCTCCTGAACATCCTCGGCGGCCTCGACCGCGCCACCGCCGGCTCGGCCCGGTTCCGCGGCGCCGAGCTGACCACGATGAGCGACGCGGCCCTCACCCGCTACCGCCGCCATCACGTCGGCTTCGTCTTCCAGTTCTACAACCTCATGCCGAGCCTGACCGCGCGCGAGAACGTCGAGCTCGTCACCGAGATCGCCGACGATCCGCTGGACGCGGCCGAGGCGCTCGCCCTCGTGGGCCTCGAAAGCCGCCTCGACCATTTCCCCGCCCAGCTCTCCGGCGGCGAGCAGCAGCGCGTGGCGATCGCCCGCGCCGTCGCCAAGCGGCCCGAGGTGCTCTTCTGCGACGAGCCCACGGGCGCGCTCGACAGCACCACCGGCCGCGCGGTGCTCCGCGTGCTGCAGGACGTGAACCGCGAGACCGGCGCCACGGTGATGATCGTCACCCATGCCGCGGCCACTGCCGCCATGGCGCATCGGGTGATCCATTTCGCCGACGGCCGCATCCGCGAGGTGGCCGTCAACGCCGAGCCCGCGCCGGCGGAGGCGATCGAATGGTGAGCCCGCTCGACGCCAAGCTCGGCCGCGACCTCTGGCGCATGAAGGGCCAGGCTCTGGCGATCGCCGTGGTCGTCGCGCTCGGCGTGCTGATGCTGGTGATGATGGACGGCCTGGTGAACTCGCTGACCGAGACCCGCGACGCCTATTACGAGCGCTATCGCCTCGCCGAGGTCTTCGCGCCGCTCAAGCGCGCCCCGGACCGGGTGCTCGACTACCTCCGGGCGATCCCCGGGGTCGCCGCGGCCGAGGGACGGGTGACCGGCGGCGCGCTGATCGACCTGCCCGGCCTCGCCGTGCCGGCCCGCGCGGAGGCGATCTCCCTGCCCGCCCACGGCCCGCCGCGGCTCAATGCCGTGCATCTCGCACGCGGCCGGCTGCTCGACCCGACCCGACCGGACGAGATCCTGCTGCTCGAGGGCTTCGCGACAGCCCATGGGCTCGAGCCCGGCGACCGGATCGCGGCGACCATGAACGGCGCCCGGCGCGACTTCCGCATCGCCGGCCTGGTGGAGGCGCCGGAATTCCTCTTCTCCGCACCGCCGGGGGAGCTCATGCCCGACGACAGCCGCTTCGCGGTGATCTGGGTGAACCATTCGGCGCTGGCCGCAGCCTATGACATGGACGGCGCCTTCAACGAGGCGCTCCTGTCGCTGACCCGCGGCGCGGAGACCCGGGCGGTGCTCCGCGCCGCCGACCGCATCCTCGAACCCTATGGCGGCCTCGGCGCCTACGGGCTCGAGGACCAGGTCTCGAACCGCTTCATCACCGAGGAGATCGCCGGGCTGGTGGTGACCAGCCACGTGGTGCCGCCGGTCTTCCTCGCCGTGGCGGCCTTCCTGCTCAACATCGTCGTCTCACGGATGATCCGCGCGGAACGCGAGCAGATCGGCCTCTTGAAGGCCTTCGGCTACGCGAGCTTCGAGGTCGGCCTGCATTACTTCAAGTTCATCATGGCCATCGCCGTGGGGGGTGCCGTGCTCGGCTGCCTCTTCGGCGTAATCGGCGGGCGCAGCCTCGCGACCGTCTACCAGATCTACTACAAGTTCCCCTTCCTGGTGTTCCGGGTCGATCCCGCGGCCTTCGTCACCGGGGTCGCGGCCAGCGTGCTCGCGGCGGCGGCGGGCGGCCTCCTCGTGCTGCGCGGGGTCTTCACCCTGACGCCGGCGGTGGCGATGCGCGCCGCCGCCCCGGCCGATTACAGCCGCTCCGCGGCGATGGGCGGGATCCTCAGGACCCTGCTCGACCAGCCGAGCCGCATGGTGCTCCGCCGCATCGCCCGCGAGCCGCTCCGCACCCTGCTCGCGGTGATGGGCATCGCCGCGGGCATGGCGATCTCGGTGGCCATGGTCAATGTCACCGCCGCCTTCGACATCACGGTCGAGCGCAACTTCACCCTCGTCGACCGCAGCGACGTGACGCTGGCCTTCATCGAGCCCCTGCCCGACCGCGTCATCCACGACCTGCGCCGGATCGCCGGCGTGATCGAGGTCGAGCCCTTCCGCAGCGTGCCGGCGGTGCTGCGCAACGGCCCGCGAAGCTACCGCGGCGGCATCAGCGGCCTCGTGGCCGAGCCGCGGCTCAACCGCGCCGTCGGGGCGGATCTCGCACCGCTCCCGATCCGCGAGGACGGCGTCCTGCTCGGCTCGGCGCTGGCCGAGCTGCTCGGCGTCGCACCGGGCGACCGCCTGGAGATCGAGGTGCGCGAGGGCCGCCGCCCGGTGATCGAGGTGACCGTCGCGGGGGTGGCGGAAACCCTGATCGGCTCCCCCGCCTATATGCGCATCGAGGCGCTCAACCGGGCGCTGAAGGAGCCGGGCCGCGTCTCCGGGGCCTGGCTGCGCATCGACGCGGCGCAATCGGGGGAGATCTTCCGCAGGCTCCGGGGCATGCCCGCCGTCGCCGGGGTGACCGTCGCCACCGAGGCCCGCGCGGCGCTGGAGAAGGTGATGGATTCCGGCGCCGGTGCCGTGCGCTACCTGATGACCGCGATCGCGGCGGTGATCACCTTCGGCATCGTCTACAATTCCGCCCGCATCGCCTTCGCCGAACGCGCCCGCGACCTCGCCAGCCTGCGGGCCATCGGCTTCACCCGGGCCGAGGCCGCCTTCGTGCTCCTGGGCGAGCTGGCGGTCATCATCCTGCTCGCCCTGCCCATCGGCGCGGTGCTGGGCTATTTCATGGGCGAGGCCGTCTCCGCGGGCTTCAGCACCGATCTCTACCGGGTGCCGGCGCTCTTCGTGCCCGAGGGATACGGCGCGGCGGGGGCGGCGGTGATCCTGGCGGGCGCGGTTTCCGGCTGGCTGGTCAAGCGCGACGTCGACCGGCTCGACCTGGTGGCGACGCTCAAGGCGAGGGAATGATCCGATGGCCCGCAGACGTTCGCGCCACTGGCTGACGCTCGCAGCCGCCGCCCTGATCGCTGCGGCACTCGCCTGGGCCTTCTGGCCGCGGCCGGTGCTCGTCGATCTCGGCCGGACCCTGCGCGCGCCGATGACCGTGTCCATCGACGCGGAAGCCAAGACGCGGGTGCGCGACGCCTATGTGGTCTCCGCCCCGATCGCCGGCCGCCTGCAGCGGGTCGAGGTCGAGCCCGGCGATCCGGTCGAGGGCGGCGTCTCGGTGATTGCCCACATGCTGCCGACCAATCCCGCCGTTCTCGACATCCGAACCCGCGAGCAGGCGCTCGCGGCGATGACCGCGGCGGAAGCGGCGCTTCGGGCCGCGCGGGCCGATCTCAGCAAGGTCATGGCCGACAACGACCTCGCGCGCGCCGATCTCGCGCGCACCGAGGCCTTGCGCGAAAGCGGCACGGTCGCCCAGGCGGTTCTCGACCGCGCCGAGCGCGAGGCCCGCGCCGCCGCCGCCCAGCAGGACATGGCGGAGGCGGCGATTTCCATGCGCGAGGCCGACCTCGCCAATGCCCGTGCGCGGCTGATCGACTTCACCGACCGCACCGACCCGGGCTCCGGCCCGGCCCTCGGCCAGGAGGCGATCCCGCTCCGCGCCCCGATCACTGGCCGCGTGCTGCGGGTCATGCAGGTGAGCGAGACGACCCTGCCCGCGGGCGAGCCGATCCTCGAGATCGGCGACATCTCCAACGACCTCGAGATCGTCGCGGAACTGCTCTCCAGCGACGCGGTGCGCGTCGCCGCCGGCGACCGGGTCATCATCGACGATTGGGGCGGGCCGCGCCCGCTCGACGGTATCGTCCAGCGCGTCGAGCCCTGGGGCTTCACCAAGTACTCCGCCCTCGGGGTCGAGGAGCAGCGCGTCAACGTCATCATCGGCTTCACCGGTCCGCCCGAGGAACGCTCGAGCCTCGGCCACGGCTTCCGCGTAGAAGTCGGCATCGTGGTCTGGGAAGATCCCGACGCCCTGACCCTGCCCTCGAGCGCCCTCTTCCGCGATGCCGGCGGCTGGGCGGTCTTCGCGGTCGAGGACGGCCGCGCCCGCCTCACGCCGGTGGAGATCGGCCACGACAACGGCATCGAAGCCGAAGTGCTCGGCGGCATCGGCGCCGACACCAGCGTCATCCTCTATCCCGGCCCCTATCCCGGCCCCGGCCTCGCCGACGGAACCCGCGTGGCGAAGCGCAAAATCGGCTAGCGAGCCTTCCCGCCCCTGCCCGCCGCCTCGCCCCAGGTTCAAGCCGCAGGAAGGAGAACAGGCCACGCCCCGCGCGGCCCGATCGCCACGGGTCGATCGGGCTCGGCACACCGCGGCCGCGGCCCTCGCGCACGGCCTTGACCGGCTCCCGAATTCGGCATACTCGACCCCATGGCGCGGGTGTAGCTCAGTTGGTAGAGCATCAGCTTCCCAAGCTGAGGGTCGCGGGTTCGAATCCCGTCGCCCGCTCCAGGAAAT
>NZ_DAIUBO010000096.1:0-13871 GCF_036846665.1 Amaricoccus sp.
AAGAGGCTCGGCCGGTAGCCCGCCTTGCCCACGGGCGGCACCTTGCGCGCGCGCAGCGAGCCGCCGACCAGCGAGAGCGCGAGGCAGCCCGCGACGAAGAGCACGAGCCCCGGCAGGGGTGCGCGATGCACGAGCGCCGCGAGCCCGGCCAAGAGCAGCGCCGCCGCCGGCAGCATGAGCGCTGCGCGCAGCCAGAGCGGCAGGGCCGCGTGCAGCGCCTCGGCGCCGTGGTCGACGTGCCGCGAGATCCGCCCGGCGATGCCGCCGAGCACCGGCAGGTAGATCAGCGCCACCACCAGCGAGGCCGAGAGCACGAAGATCAGCGTGACCGGCAGGTTGCCCATGAACTCGCCCGCGACGCCGGGCCAGAAGAGCATGGGCAGGAAGGCGCAGAGCGTGGTGGCGGTCGAGGAGACGATCGGCCAGAACATGCGCCTGGCGCTCTCGCCATAGGCGCGCATCGGCCCCTGGCCCTGGTCGATGCGCTGCTCGGCGTATTCCGCGACGACGATGGCGCCGTCCACCAGCATGCCCACCGCGAGGATCAGCCCGAACATCACGATGTTGGAGATCGAGATGCCGAAGGCCGCGAGCAGCGCGAAGCAGAGCATGAAGGAGGTCGGGATGGCGAAGCCGACCAAGAGCGCGGAGCGGGTGCCGAGGCTCGCGAGCACCACCACCATCACGAGGCAGATCGCCGTCAGCACCGAGCCCTCGAGCTGGCTGACCATGCTCGAGACGTCGTTGCTCGCGTCCATCGAGAAGCTGACCTGCACCGCCTGGCGCAGATCTTCGGGCCATTTCCCGCGGGCGGCCTCGACCCTCTGGCGCACCTGGGCGACGGTGTCGATCACGTTCTCGCCCTTGCGCTTGACCACCTGGAGCGCCACCGTGGGCTCGCCGTTGAAGCGTGCGGTGCCCTCGCGGTCCTCGAAGGTCAGGCGGATCTCGGCGAGGTCGCCCAAGGTCACGACGCTGTCGCCGTTGACCTTGACCGGCAGCGCATAGACGTCCTGGGGCCCGCTGAAGGCGGCCGGGATCTTCACCGAGAAGGCGCCGGTGGCCGCATCGACCTCGCCGGCGGCGATCAGCTGGTTGTTGCGGGTGACCACCGAGATCAGCTCGTCCGCCGTGACGTTGTAGGCCTCGAGCTTGAGCGGGTCGATCAGCACTTCGAGCATCTCGTCGCGATGGCCGGCGAGGCCGGCCTCGAGCACCGCGGGGATGGATTCGATCTCGTCCTGCAGCGCCTTGGCGACGCGCAGCAGCGAGCGCTCGGGAACGCTGCCCGAGAGCGAGACGACCAGGATGGGGAATTCCGAGAAGTTGATCTCGGTGATCGTGTACTGGTCGGCGCCTTCGGGGAAATCGGCCTGGGCCCGGGAGACGCGATCGCGCACGTCCGCGAGCGTCGCGGTGCGGTCCCAGCCGAATTCGAATTCGAGCGCGACGCCGCCGTAGCCCTCGGCGGCGGTGCCGGAGATCTTCTTGAGGTCCGTGAGGCCGCGCAATTCGGTCTCGAGCGGCCGGACGAGCAGCTTCTCGGCATCCTCCGCCGAGATGCCGGGGAAGGGCACCGAGACGAAGAGCGCGGGGATCTCGATGTCCGGCTCGCCTTCCTTGGGCAGGTTCAGATAGGCATAGGCGCCCGCCGAGAGCGAGAGGATGATCAGGGCCACGATCATCCTGGCCCGGCCGGTCGCCCAGTCGACGAGGCCGGTCACGGCAGCGGGTCCCGCATGCTCACCGTCACCCTCTGGCCGTCGGTCACGAAATCCTGGCCGACGACGATGACGTCGAGGCTTTCGGGAAGACCCGAGACCCAGACGCCCTCGGCGGTGTCGCGCACGACCTCGACCGGCAGGAAGGCGGCGGCGCCCTCTTCGACCACGCGCACGCCGAGCCGGCCGGCATCGTCGAGGGTCAGCGCCGATTGCGGCAGGAGATGCGCCGCGGAGCCGGCGAGCGAGACGAGGATTTCGGCGGTGGCGCCGTCGCGGATCGCGAGATCGGGGTTGGGGACCTCCGCCTCGACCCGGAAGGTGCGGGTGGCGGGATCGGCCGAGCGCGAGACGAAGGTGACGCGGCCGGTGAATTCCTTGCCGTTGAGCAGCCGCGCGCCGACCGTGGCGCCGGGCTCGATCTGGTCGACCGAGCGCTCGGGGGCGAAGCCGATCAGCTTGATCGGGTCGAGGTCGATGATCGTGGCGCATTCCGAGCCCGGCTGGAGCAGCGCCCCGAGCTCGGCGGTATCGGCCTCGATCAGCCCCTCGAAGGGCGCGACGATCCGGAGGCGGTCGATCTCCCGGCGCGCCTGGTCGATGCCGGCCTGCGCACTCTGGAGCGCGGCGCGGTTGGCGATGGCCGTGGTCTCGGCGGTATAGCCGCGCTCGGCGAGGCGTTCGGAGGCGGTGCTGTTGGCCTCGGCCTCGGCGAGCCGCGCCTCGGCCTCGGCGAGAAGCGCCGGCCGGTTGCCGGGATCGAGCTCGCAGAGCAGGTCGCCTTCGGCGACGATGGCGCCGCGCCGCAGCGGCTCGGAGATGACCAGCCCGGTGGTCTGGGCGCGCACCTCGACCCGGCGGTTGGCCTCGGTGCGGCCGCGCAGCACGATGCCGCTCGCCACCTCGCGGGCCTCCGAGCGCATGGCCACGACCGCCACCGCCGCGGCGGCGTCGGCCTCGGGCTCCGCCGCCGCCTCGGGCAGGGCCTCGGCCCCGGCGATCGCACGGAGCGTGTCGCGCTCCATCACGAAGGCATAGAGGAACGCCCCCACGACGATCGCGGTCAGGATCGGAAACACGCGCATCACCCACTCCCGGTTCCTGCGGGCGGCCGGCGAAGGATCGCCCCGCCCGCCCCGGACAGCCACCGCACGGCGATGCGGCGCAGATTATCAAGATCGCGGCGCAATACATAGAGGCGTCGGGCGGGGAAGCAATGGCGGGGGATTTGCATGTGACGACGCAGCCTCGTCTGCCTTACCTCCGGGCATGCCAGCTTCACCACCCCGCCCGGCGGGCACCGCCGGGCAGCGCCCGCCCCGCCCCGTCGCGCCGAAGGCGTGCCACCGGCACGACGCGGGCGCTTCGCACCCGCCGGGTCGGGCGCTGCCCTCGTCTCGGGGCGGGACGGTCGATGGAGAAAGAATTTGCCGCATATGCGATCGCTCGGCGGGCGGTGGCAAACGCACTTGGCACCGTATCGGCCGGAAGCTATACCCCGCCCCTGACCCTTCGGAGAGCGGGCGTGCACGAGAGCGATTCCTTCATCCACGAAGTCAGCGAGGAGGTGCGCCGGGACCGGCTCTACGCCTTCCTGCGGCGGTGGGGCTGGCTGATCGGCGCGGTGCTGGTGCTCATCATCGGCGGTGCCGCGGTGCACGAATGGCGCAAGGCGCGCATGCAGGCCGCGGCCGAGGCGGCGGGCGACGCCATGCGGGCCGCCTATCTCGAGACCGATCCCGCCGAGCGGGCGGGGCGGCTCGGCGAGATCGCCGCCGAGATCCCCGAGGCCGCCGTCCTGGCGCGCTTCGCCGAGGCCGGCAGCCGGATCGAGGCGGGCGAGCGCGACGCCGCGGCGGCGATGCTCGCGGAGCTCTCCGCCGACGGCGGGGTCTCCGACCTCTACCGCCAGCTCGCGGCGCTGCAGCGGGTGATGCTGCTCGGCGCCGATCTCGACGGCTCGGAGCGGCTGGCGACCTTGGAGATGCTGACGGCCGCGGAGGCGCCCTTCCGGCCGCTGGCGCTCGAGCAGCGGGCGCTGGCGCGGATCGATGCCGGGGATGCGGAGGCGGCGCGGAGCGACCTTCAGGCCATTCTCGACGATCCCGCCGCGCCGGAGCAGGTCCGTGCCCGCGCGCGGCAGCTGATCGTCGCGACGGGCGGCGAGGTGGCGCCGGTCGAGGCGGCGCCGGCCGCGACCGTCGACGGCTGAAGCGGCGATCCATGGCCGCTTGCACGCCCCGCCCGTCCGACCGAGCCCGCCGTCCGCGCCTCCTGACGGGGCTCGTCGCACTCGCCCTCGTCGCGGCCTGCTCCAAGGACGCGCCGCTGCCGGGCGAGCGGATCCCGGTCCGGCCCGAGGCGCCGGGCGTGGCGGCGGGGCCGCGTGCCATTCCGATCGCGCTGCCGCCGGTCAGCGTCAACGCCGACTGGAGCCATCGCAACGGCGCGGCCCAGGGCCGTCCCTCGCATCCGGCGCTGGCGGCGGTGCCGCAGCTGCGCTGGTCCACCGGGATCGGCGAGGGCGATGCCAAGCGCCGGCGCATCCTCGCCGGTCCGGTGGTGGCCGGCGGGCTCGTCTTCGCGATCGACGCGGCAGGCCGGATCTCGGCGGTGAACCGCGCCGGCCAGGTGGTCTGGACCCAGAGCCTGGTGCCTGCGGGCCAGACCCCCGACGGCGGGCCGGGCGGCGGCATGGCGGTCTCGGGCGGCGTGCTCTATGTCACCACCGGCTTCGGCGACGTGCTGGCGATGAATCCGGCCACGGGCGGCGTTCTCTGGCGCCAGACGCTCGAGGCGCCGATCCGCTCCGCGCCGACGGTGCATGACGGCAAGGTGATCGTGGTCCTGCGCAACGATTTCGCCTATGCGCTGAACGCCGCGAACGGCGGCATCGAATGGGGGCTGCAGGGGATCGGCGGCACCGGGCTGCTCGGGGGCGCCTCGGCGGCGGCCGAGGGCCAGCTGGTGGTGGTGCCCTTCGCCTCCGGCGAGGTGCTGGGGGTCCTGGCGCGCAGCGGGCTGCAGGTCTGGGGCTCGGCGGTCACCGGTGGGCGGCGCAACCTCGCGCGCAACCAGATCAACGACATCAGCGGCGATCCGATCATCGCGGGCGACGCGGTCTTCGCCTCGAACCAGAGCGGCCGCACGATCCGGCTCGATCGCGACACCGGCGAGCGGCTCTGGACCATGCCGGAGGGTGCCTATGGGCCGGCCTGGCCGGTGGGCGGGTCGATCTTCCTGCTCTCCGACGCGGGCGCGCTGGTCCGGGCCGATGCCGCGACCGGCGAGGTGCTCTGGGAGATCCAGCTGCCGGAGTTCCTTCCGGTGCGCAGGACGCCGCTCTCCTGGCTCGGCAGGGCCGGCCCCCCGAGCACGGCGGTCACCTATTACGGGCCGATCCTCGCTGGCGGCCGGCTCTGGGTCGCCAGCGGCGACGGGCTCCTCCGCGGCTTCAGCCCGTCGGACGGTTCGCTCCTGGCCGAGATCCCGCTGCCCGGCGGGGCGGCGGCGCCGCCCGCGGTGGCGGGAGGCGTGATGTATGTCGTCAGCCGCGAGGGGCAGCTTCTCGCTTTCCAATAGCGGTGCGAGCGGATAAGCAACGCCGCGCGAGCGCCTTCGCCCGTCCGGCTCCGAGAACCCGTTGATGTCGTTCACTCTTGCCATCGTCGGCCGTCCGAACGTCGGAAAATCGACGCTGTTCAACCGGCTGGTCGGCCGGCGGCTCGCGCTGGTCGACGACCAGCCGGGGGTGACGCGCGACCTGCGCGAGGGGGCAGGGCGGCTGGGGCCGCTGCGCTTCACGGTGATCGACACCGCCGGGCTGGAGGAGGCGGCCGGGGAGAGCCTCCAGGGGCGGATGCGGGCGCTGACCGAGCGGGCGGTGGATCTGGCCGATGTCTGCCTCTTCCTGATCGATGCGCGCTCGGGCGTCACGGCGCTCGACCGGGTGCTCGCGGATCTGCTGCGCCGGCGGGCAGCGCGGGTCATCCTCGCGGCCAACAAGACCGAAGGGCGGGCGGCGGAGGCAGGGCTGCTCGAGGCCTGGGAACTCGGCCTCGGCGAGCCGCTGGCGCTTTCCGCCGAGCACGGGATCGGCATGGACGACCTGATGCGGGTGCTGGAGCCGCTGGCGGCCGAACATCCCGACGCGGCCGAGGTCGTCGAGGTCGCCGAGGAGATCGACGACAGCGTCGACGAGGCGGGCGAGGGCGTGGCGCTGCCCCCCGGCCGGCCGATCCAGATCGCGGTGGTGGGGCGCCCCAATGCCGGCAAGTCGACGCTGGTCAATGCGATCCTCGGCGAGGACCGCCTGCTGACCGGGCCGGAGGCGGGGATCACCCGGGACGCGATCGCGGTCGAGACCGAATGGATGGGGACGGGGTTCCGGATCTTCGATACCGCCGGCATGCGGAAGAAGGCGAAGATCTCGGAGAAGCTCGAGAAGCTCTCGGTCTCCGACGGGCTCCGGGCGGTCAAGTTCGCCGAGGTGGTCGTGGTGCTGCTCGACGTGCAGATCCCCTTCGAGACCCAGGATCTGCGGCTCGCCGACCTCGCCGAGCGCGAGGGGCGGGCCGTGGTCGTGGCGGTCAACAAATGGGATCTGGAGGCCGAGAAGCCGGCGAAGCTCAACGAGCTGCGCGAGAGCTTCGGGCGGCTGCTGCCGCAGCTGAAGGGCGCGCCGATGGTGATGGTCTCGGCCCTGACCGGCAAGGGGCTCGACCGGCTGCACGACGCGATCGTCAAGGCGTATTCCGTATGGAATACGCGTATTTCCACGGCGCGGCTGAACCGCTGGCTCAGCGCGCAGATCGCCGGGCATCCGCCGCCGGCGCCCGGCGGGCGGCGCATCCGGCTGCGCTACATGACCCAGGTCAAGACCCGCCCGCCGACCTTCGTGCTCTTCGCCTCCCATCCCGAGGCGGTGCCCGAGGACTACCGCCGCTTCCTCGTCAACGGCCTCAGGCGCGACTTCGACATGCCGGGCACGCCGATCCGCCTGCATCTGCGGGCGGGGGAGAATCCCTATGCCGGGCGGCGCAAGCCCAATGTCACCGCGCTCGACAAGCACAAGCCGCGGCGGGTCACGGAATAGGCCGTGCGGGTTGTCCGGTGCACGATTCCGGCTCGATCGGCTCTCGCGTCCGCAGTGACGATCAGTCCGTTGGAAAGGCAGGAAAAACCCGGGCTGGAAAGCGACTGGAAACTGGCTGGAATCCGGCTTGGGTCGTGCCCCTTCCGGTGGTGCGGGAGGCCGCGCGCGGCCAGGCAGCGTCTCACCACCGATGATGTTCCGGGAAGGGGCAGGGCCGGCACGACTTGGGCTTCGACCCCTCCCGAAGCCGTGCCGGCCCGCTACGCCGCGACGATCGCCCGCCCCTCCCGATCGAAGGCGCGGATGGTCGCCGGCGCCGCGGCGAGATGGAGCCGGGCGTCGGGCGCGATGCCCTCCGGGATTCCGGCGATGCGCACCGTCAGGGTCTCGCCCTCCGGCCGGGCCAGGTGGATCAGGGTCTCGGCGCCGAGCGCCTCGGTGTATCGCGCGTTGCCCGAGAGCACCGCCCGGTCGGCGGGGACGGGTTCGAGATGCTCGGGCCGGATGCCGATGGCGGCGGTGCCGGGGGGCAGGGCCGCCAGCAGCGCCGGCGCGGCGGCGCCGGTCAGGTCGGAGGGCGCGAGGAAGTTCATCGGCGGCGAGCCGATGAAGCCGGCGACGAACATGGTGGCGGGGCGGGCATAGACCTCGAGCGGGGCGCCGACCTGCTCGGCCCTCCCGTCGTTCATCACCGCCATGCGGTCGGCGAGCGTCATCGCCTCCACCTGGTCGTGGGTGACATAGAGCGCGGTGACGCCGAGGGCGTGCTGGAGCCCCTTGATCTCGAGCCGCATCTGCACCCGGAGCTTGGCGTCGAGGTTCGAGAGCGGCTCGTCGGAGAGAAAGACCGCCGGCTTGCGCACGATGGCGCGGCCCATCGCCACCCGTTGGCGCTGGCCGCCGGAGAGCTGGCGGGGCCGGCGGTCGAGATAGTCTTCGGGTTGCAGCATCCGCGCTGCCGCCCGCACCCGCTCGGCGATGTCCGCCTTCGGGCGGCCGGAGATCCTGAGCCCGTAGGCCATGTTCTCGAAGACGCTCATATGCGGGTAGAGCGCGTAGTTCTGGAACACCATGGCGATGTCGCGGTCCATGCTGTTCGTCGCCTCGCGCAGCACGTTGTGCGTGTTGAGGATGTCGCTCCATTCGAAGAGCATCTTGAGCCAGTCGAGCACGTCCTTCAGGAGCTGATGGAGATCCTTCAGCCCCTGCATGATCCGGGTGAACACGGTCTCGAGCGCGTCGCCGGCCTGTTTGAGGGTCTGGATCGTCCATTTCTCGCCGTTGAGCATGACGGTCAGGACGTCCCCCACGAGGCTCGCGGAGAAGGACTGCAGCTCGTGCCAGGCGTTCTTGAAGAAATGGCAGGCATCGCCGAGGAGCCCGGAGGAGCCGAGCGCGTTCTCCCGCATGACCTCGGCTTCCGCGTCGCTCAGGATCCTGAAACGCGGTCCTTCGGGCGCCGTGAAGTCCAGCGACCAATGCGGCACCGTGGTGCGGCTGGTGTCCACGGCTCCGGCCGCGGCGGCGTTCGGGTTCATCCAGGGGCCGGCGGCGTTGATCGCCTGGACCGCCTGGCTCGGATCGCTGTAGCTCGGGTCGATGAGGCCGTTGCTGGTCAGCGTTTCGGTCGTCGCGCCGGTGAGCTGCGCCGAGACGGAGGTCGCAGGCGGCGTGGGCGGCGGATTGTCGGTCTGGACCACGTCGCTCTGGCACCAGCGGGTGACGCCGCTGCCGTCGGCATTGCTCGACATGGTGAACAGCGGCGGCTTCAGGTCGACGGCCTGGTAGGTGACCGTGGCCTGCCCGTTCGGATCCGTCTCTACCGGCACCAGCGTATTGGTGTCGGCATGATAGGAGAGACAGTTGACGACGATCGTCGCGGGGTGATCGGCGGCGACATAGACGATGGCCTGGGGGATCGGCGCGCCGGTGTCGTCGAGCGCGGTGATCTCCATGTTGTAGCCGGCGATGTTCTGCGGCTGGTCATTGTCCGGCGAGGAGGGCGCGGGTTCGGCCACCTTGCGCGTCACCCAGACCTGGTCCGCGAGCGTCCGGGCCTGGTGATAGATGTCGCAGCTCAGATCCACCGCGAAGAGCTCCGGGCCGAAGGCCATGGTGGCGGGGCTCGCGATGGTGGTCAGCGTGCCCGCGAGGTTCACCCAGGTCCCGAAGCTGCCGCCCGCCTGCTGCTGCTGGAGATACCAGAGGTTGGTGGTGCCCGTCTCGATGGCGAAGACGGTCAGCACGCCGTTGGAATCCTGGCCGACGGTGGCGGCGACGGCGCCCGCCGGCTGTTCGGCGCCGCCCGTCAGCGGCGTGATGGCGGGCGAGGCGGTGTTGTAGCCGCTCACGAAGTAGAGCACTTCGGCGGCGTCGCGGAGGATGATGGCGTCGGCGCCGTAGTTGCCGGGCAGGGCGATCAGGTCGCTCACCCCGAAGACGCCCAGGCCGGGTTTCAGGACCTGCGGATCGAGCGTTTTGCCGTTCGACCAGGCGAAGGTCGTGTTCAGATGGCCCAAGGTGATGGTGGCGCCCTGGAAGTAGATCTCCGTATTGCTGCTGCCCTGCGGCATGTCGACCCAGAGGATCGTGACGTCGTTGCCGCCCGAGCCCGCGGCCATGCGGAAGGCGGCCTGCTCGCTCAGGCCCGGGGAGGGCGGGAAATCGTCGAGGTCGTAGGAATAGATCAGGTCGATCTTGTCCGCCCCGGCGTCGTAGGTCGCGATGAAGAAGCCGCCGTCGCCGATCAGGGCGGAGACGCCGTAGAAGTATCCCCGGCCGTTGCCGTCGACATAGACGTCGGTCTGGTAGGTGCAGGCCAGCGCGTTCTTCACGTTGTTCGACAGGATGGCGGTGGCGTTGGACCAGGTGCCGTCCGTCGCCCGCTGCATCCAGGTGGCGCAGCTCGGCTCGTCTCCCTGGCTCGTTGGAAAATAGGCGAGCAGGTTCAGGATGCCGCCCTGGTCGTAATAGCCGGCGAGGCGGATGATCGTGCTCGAGGTCGCGCTGTCGCGCTGGCCATAATCGGGCGGGGTGCAGTCGGGCACCACGATCTTGCTTCAGCCTGAGTTCGACTGGGTATCGGGGATGTAGTGCACCAGCTGCCCGTCCCCGTCGACGGTGAGCAACTCGCTCGCCTGGCCCGACCCGGATTGAAGCACGGCCGGGTTCTGGACCACGAGGAAGCGGCCGTCCGGATCCTGCGCCACCGGCGAATCCATCAGGTAAAGGTAGTTGTCGATCAGGTTGACGCCGATGTCGATCTCGGCAATTGCCGTGGCCATGATCTCTCCTCCTCCTGCGGTTCTCCGGTAACCCAGCGTCGGGCTGTTCCCGCAGCGATCTCCCCCATCGGTGGCGCCGGGTGGGTCAGGTATCGGGCTGGCAGAGGCTCAAGGTGATGTAGGGCAATGCGCCGTCCCAATAGGTCGTGCCGGTGAAACTCACCGAGCCCGAATTCGCGTGGCCCTTGTTGCAGAGGAACGCGCTGCAGCCCTTGTCGACGCTGATCTTCTGGCTGCCGACACTGACCGAGCCCGAGATGCCGTGGTCGTGCCAGTAGTCGTGACCCGGGGAGGCGACGGTTTCGTCGCCGACGGATTCGTTCGGCGTGCCGCCCTCCGGCAGGCCGAGCAGGGGGCGGTTGAAGCCGGAGGGAGAGACGACCCTGGCGGCGGCCTTCGTGATCATGGTCTATTCGGTGCTGCAGGTCGGACTGGTGTCCTTTCCCGGCGTCGATTTCACGGGACCGACGGCGCCCTACATGGCCTGGGCCCTGGGCTTTCTCTGCGGCTTCAGCGAGCGATTCGCGCCGGACTTCATCCAGAATGCGGGCGGCAGGTTCGGCGATACACCCGACGCGAGTGCAACTTCGTAGCGCGGAGACGGTGGCACGGTACCGGGCCAGGGAGATCCTGCCGCCGGGAAAGGTCCTTCCTCGATGGCCGACCCCCGGGACATACCCGCGGGCCGAAGGACCTGGCACGGCGGGAAGACCGGTGCCGGTCCCGATGCGTGGCGGGGTGCGGTGCGCGGACGCCTCAAGCCGGCAAGGTCTCCATGGGCTGCCCGGCGGCGCTCCCAGCCGATACGCCACTCTTCGCCACGAGGTCGCCCGCGCGGCACCGAGATAGCACCCGACAAGGCGCGTGTCATGCCGAGCGGGACCTATCGCGATCTTGGCCCAGGTGAGTTCGGGCGGGATTTCTGCCAGCGGCCCGAACCGCTGGCTCGCGAGGGATTCCCCGAGGTTGCCGAGCGTGAGTCCCTGCTGTCGAGGCAGCGGGGAACGGAGATGGCGATCGAGATCAAAGGAAGGAGCATGCGGCGGATGCGCCCGCGGCGGCCGCTACGGCCGCAGCACCCACATGAGCCCGTCGCGCAGCTGGTCGCGCCAATTGTGCCAGTGATGCCCGTCCCAGGCGCTCTTGAACAGAACATCGACGCCGCGTTCGCGCAAGAAGCCTGCGAGCGCGCGGTTGTCCTCGGCGAGGCCTTCGAGCTCGCCGGTGGAGACGAAGGCGCGGGTCGGCGGCAGGGGCGGGGCGCGGCGCAGCGCGCGCACCAGGCGGGCGACGCGGTGGAAGACCGGATGGGTGCGGCGTTCGAGCTTGCGCTCGTCGAGGACGAAGGAGCCCGATTTCAGCACCAGCCCGCCGAAGCACCCGGGATAGCGGAAGGCGGTCGCGAGCGAGGCCACCGCGCCGAGGCTCGCGCCGAGCAGGACGCGGTCGAGCGGCCGATCGGAGATCGCGTAGCGGGCGGAGAGTGCAGGCAGCAGCTCGTGCACCAGATAGCGGGCGTGCCGCCGGCCGCGGGGATATTCGCCGGTGCGGTCGCGCGACTGCACGAGGGCCGCCACCACGGGCGGGATGTCGCCGGCGTCGATCAAATTGTCGAGCGAGACCGCGAGATCGGCATAGGTCATGAAATCGTCGCCGTCGTGGATCACCACGAGCGGGCAGGGGCTGCCGGCGGCGTAGCGTGCCGGCAGGTAGACCTTCTCGATCCTCGTCTCGCCGAAGACGCGGCTCTCGACCGGGAGGCTCTCCACATGGCCGGCGGGGGCGCCGCGGGGCTCGCTCCAGGCCGGCCGGGCATAGCCGAAGGTGCGGCAGACCGAGTTCTGGCCGAAGGGATCCTCGGCGCGGACGGGGTTGAGCGGATCGACGATCCATTCCTCGCTGCCGTTCCGTGCCACGGCAAACTTGTACTCGAAGCGCCCGTCGTTCTCCACCGGGAGCCGCAGGAGCCAGAGGTCGGAGTCCGCGAGCTTCTCGAAGCCGGTCCGGCTGGCGCTGGCATGGATGAAGCGCACCAGCTCGACGCGCTCGGCGGCGCCGCGCCAGGCGAAGGTGGCCGCACCCGGCTCGATCAGCGGGAAGGGCCGTTCGGCGAGAAAGGCGGTGACGGCCTCGGCGGAGGGCGTGCCTCCGGCGAGCAGCGCCGCAATGGCGGGATGATCCGTCACGGCAGGCGCGGACGTGGGGAATTCGGACTGGACATTCAACTCGTTGATCCACTGCTCGATGGCGGTCGCATTGGCGGCGCGATCCCGGATGCCGCGCCCTGACGATCAATTAGGACGCGCGGAGAGCGGATGCAATTCCTCCGTCGGATGCCGATCGGGCGGGCGCGGACCGGGCGGGTGCGGATCAGGGGGGCGCGGATCAGGCGGGCGCCGAGCCGTCGGGGGTCACCGTCTGCTCGATCAGCCAGTCCACCACCGCGATCTGGGCGTCGTGATCGGCCGCGCCCCCGGCGAGGGCGGCGTTGTAGACGCGCAGCTGATGGTCGGCGCTGGTGCCGCGGCGGGCGATCACCCGCGCATGCTCGACCTCCTCGATGCAGCCGAGCCTTTCGGCATGGGGCCGGAGCAGCTCGACCAGCTCGTCGATGAGATCGGGCAGCGGCACGAGCTTGCGCTTGCCGAAATCACCCATTTCCGCCTCGATTCCATAGCGTTGCGCGCGCCACTTGTTCTCGAGCACGAGGATCTGGCGATAGGAGCGCCAGCGCTGGTTCTCGCCGCGCAGATGGTAGAGGAAGGCGAGGATGGACTGGTAGAGCGCGGCGATGGTCAGCCCGTCCTCCGACCAGGTGCAGATGTCGCAGATGCGGATCTCGAGCGTCGGATGCTTGCCCGAGGGGCGGATGTCCCACCAGATGCGGGTGGGATCCTTGACCATGCCGGTGTCGCTGAGGATCTCCAGCATCTCGTTCCAGTCGTTCCAGCTCTCGAAGACCTCCGGCAGGCCGGAGCGCGGCAGGTCGCCGATGATGATCGGGCGGAAGGCCTTCAGCCCGGTGTCGTGGCCCTCCCAGAAGGGCGAGGAGGTCGAGAGCGCCAGAAGATGCGGCATGAAGTAGCTGACCTGGCTCATCAGGTCGACGCGGAGGTTCGGGTCGGCGATGCCGGCATGGACATGCATGCCGCAGATCGCCATGCGCCGCGCGAGGCTGCGGTGCTCGGCGCCGAGGATGCGGTAGCGCTCCATGTCGACGGGTTCCTGTTCCTTCCAATGGGCCCAGGGGTGGGAGGAGGCGGCGATCATGCGCATGCCGTGGGCGGTGGCGGCCTCGGCGATGGCGCCGCGGAGCATGCGGATCTCCTCGCGGGCCTCGCCGATGGTGGCGCAGACGCCGGTGCCGATCTCGACCTGGGCCTGGAGGAATTCGTGGGTGACCTTGTCGCCGAGGATCTCCTTGCAATGCGCCATGAAGCCGGCGGGCTGCCGGGTGGCGAGCGCCCGGGTCTCCGGGTCGACGAGGAGGTATTCCTCCTCGATTCCGATGGAAAAGGTCTCTTTCTCGATGCTCATCTCGTCCCCCGCCTTGATGCGTGAAGGTCCGGGCAAAGGCCGGCGGATGTCAAGCGCCGCGGTGGGGGAATCCGGGGGGATCCCATTTGGCAACGCGACACCGTCCTTACGAACTCCGGGCGTGCCCGGCCCCACCACCCCGCCCGGCGGGCACCGCCGGGCAGCGCCCGCCGCGGCCCGTCACGCCAACGGCATGCCTCCGGCACGACGCGGGCGCTTCGCTTCCGCCCGGGC
>NZ_DAIUBO010000097.1:0-13607 GCF_036846665.1 Amaricoccus sp.
CGGTGTCTGATGGCTCGAGGCGGATCTGCACCCGGCCGAGTTCCGGCGGGTCGAGGCGGATCTCGACGGTGCCCTCGGAGGCCGAGGCGACGGCGAGCGTGACCTGCCCGGCGAGATGATGCGGCGAGACCGCGGCGCGCTGCACCGCTTCGGGATGGGTCGCATGGGGCGCGGCGGGATCGGCCACCAGATGCCAGCCGGTGCCGCGGAAATCGGCCAGGGGCGCGGGGGCCGCCGGGGCGGTGCCGGCCGGGGTAGCGGCGGTGACGACCGGGGCGGTGGCCGGAGCGGCCGGGCGGGCCTCGCCGGCGACCGGCGCCGGGGCCCGGGACGCGTCGGCGCCCTCGATGCGCTCCGGCGCACCCTCGGCGTCGCGCGCGGCGGGAGGCGGCGTCCCCGCCGAAGCGGCGGGGCGCGTGGCCGGCGTCGCGACCGCGGCGGAGAGGGTGGGAGGCGTCTTCGCGGCCGCGGCCGCGGGCGGAGCCGGGTCGCGCATCGCGGAGGCGGGTGGGATTGTGCCGTCGCCCTCGCGCGCGGCTTCCGGATTTGCGGGCTCCCCCGGCGCGGTCATGGCCGGCAGCGGTGCTCGCGCCGCGACGTCCGGGGCGTCGGATTGCGCCGCGGCCGCAGCCTCGGCTGCGACCTCCGACGGCGCGGGTTCGGTGACGTGCGCCTGCGGGACGGGCGGCGGCGCCGGTTCCGCGGCCTCGGGGGCGGCGGCGGCTTCGGTCCCGGGCGCGATTTCGGGCAGATCGGGGGCGGCCTGGATGGCCTCGGCCGCCGCGGCGGGCGCCGGCGCGGCCTCAGGATTCCGGGCGGGGGGCGGTGCGGCGGCGAGGGTGGCGGCTTCGAGCAACTGGCCGAATTCGGCCTCCCGCGATTTCGGCTTCTCCCTGCCCCGGGCCTCGGGATCGGCACGGGCCGGCGCCGCCTCCTCTTGGGTCGCCGGCTGCGGGCGGCGGCCCGTGGGGATGAGATCGGGAAGGTGCATTGCGGCTCCGTCGCGCGGGGTCATGGCCGGTGTCTTCGCGCGAAAGCCTTACGATTCCTTTACTTTGCCCATGCATGAATGCCGCCGGTTTCCCCGCGCCGAGGAGTCGTGACCGATGGATATTCCGCCGATCTCCGCCCCCTCCGGCCCGCCGCGCGACGGAAGGACGCCGCCGGCCGAGACCGCCGCCCGCGCCGCCGCGGAGGCCTTCGAGGCGGCCTTTCTCGCCGAGATGCTGAAATATACCGGCATGAACAGCCAGCCCGACGGCTTCGGCGGCGGCGCCGGGGAGGAGGCCTTCTCGGGTTTTCTCACCGAGGAATACGCCCGCCTGATGGCCGCGCGCGGCGGCATCGGGCTCGCCGAGCGGATTTTCGAGATCCTGAAGCAGAGGTAGACGCGATGATCGCACAATTCCTGACGTCGACACGATGCTCGCGCATCCTGCGCCTGCTGGATCTCGAGCGGAAGGTGATCCTGAACGGCCCGCTGTCGTCGCTGCGGACGCTGGTCGATCGCCGCGAGCGGGCGATCGCGGACATTCTCTCGGTGCAGAAGGAGCTCCCCGCGGAATTCGTGGCGACGCTCAAGGCCAAGGCGGAACGCAACAGCCGCCTGCTTCTGGCGAGCCTTGCCGGGGTCAAGGCCGCCTCCGATCAGGTGGAGAGGATCGAGACGTCGCGCCGGGAGCTGCGCACCTATACCGCCGCGGGCACGGCAGGGTCGCGGCCGGCGGGAAAGGTGACGCGCGACCAGCGCGCCTGACGCGGCGCCGCCGATCAGAGCACCAGATCGATGTTCCAGAAGCGGCGCAGCTGATCCTCGCAGGTGCGGCGGGCCGCTTCGGTGTCGCCGGCGATGCGTTCGACCCGGAAGCCGAAGCGCTCCAGCCCGCTGGTGTCGGAATGGGCGAAGACCACCACCTCGGCGTCGCGCTCGATCGCGAAGGCCGCGAGCCGGATCGCGCGATCGGCCGCGTCAGTGAGCTCCTCCCCGGCGCGCAGGCCGATGCAGACCGCGTCGCGGCGCTTCATGGCGCAATGCGGCATCAGCACCGAGGGAATCTCGGGGAAGATCTCCGCCCCCGCCCCGGTCCGGCAGCGATCGAACGGCCCGACGATGTCGTCGATGTCAGCGGCGTCCTGCGGGACGATCCGCGACAGGATTGCATTCCATCGCGATTCCATTGCCGACCTCCTCGATCAATCTCGCGGCTTCCACGTTCCCGGGCTCGGGCAGCTCGATCCCGGCGATGCGCTCGCGGATGGCGCGGCCCCGCTCGCCGTCGAGAAAGCCGCCGAGCTCCCGCTCCAGCCGCATCAGCTCGTGGGGCTCGACCATGGCCGCGAGGCCGCGTTCCCTGGCGGCCCGGGCGCGCGCCGCCTGGTCGTCCATGAAGGCGCCGGTCTGGGGAATGAAGAGCGCGGGGATGCGGTTGTAGAGCACCTCGTGGAAGGAATTGTAGCCGGCGGCGGTGACGCAGAGATCGGCGGCCAGCGCCAGCGTCCCCGCATGCTGCGTGCGGACCACCCGCGAATTCGGCCAGCCGAGCCAGGCCGGCTGCAGCGAGGCGGTCGGCCAGACCACGATGAGATGCAGCAGGTCGCGCCGCCGCGCCATGGCGCCGCAGAGCGCCTGGATCTGCGCGCTGCGGTCCGCGGCGACCCCGGCGCCGAGCTGGGTGAGTACCAGCCGGTCGAAGTCGATGCCGAAGCGCGCGGCGAGATCTGAGCGCATCGCCGCGCGCTCTTCCGGCGCGAGCCTGGCGCGCTGCACGATCGGCCCGACGCTGCGGACATGATCGCCATGCGAGTAAACGGCATTGAGATCGCCGAAGGCCTCCCGCGGCACGATGACCCGGTCGAAGGCCTTCTCGCGGTCGAGCGCCACGGAATTGTCCTGGGCCGCCTGCCAGAGGCCGCGGCGGATCCAGACCCCCTTCAGGCCGCGCTCGAGGATCGAGCGATAGACCGAGTCGAAGACATAGCCGCCGTCGAAGACGAGCGTCTCCGCCGTGGCGGTCAGCGCCCGGAGCCGCAGGTAATTGGCGAGGTCGTTCTCGTGGGACTGGGCATGGTCGGGGCTGCGGGCGACCAGCGGCATGACGTCGAAGCCGCGGGATTTCAGGAGCCGGGTGCAGCTCGGGAAGGCCGCGAAGACCGGCTCGACGCGCGAGCGGTCCATCTCGGCCGCGACCAGGGCGCAGCGCTTGGCATGGCCGAGCCCTACCCCGTTGGTCGGCATGAAGACCAGCCGCGCCGGCCCTTGCCGGGGCGTCGTCCCGGCCCGCGCCGGCTCCGGCGCGATCGCGGCGAGGACCCGGTCCGGGCCGAGGCCCGCCGCCACGCGGGACGCGCGAACATGCGCGGCGATCCCGCTGAGATTGGGCAGGATCTCGGCCGTGAGGAAAGGCACCAGCCCGCCCAGGTCGAGCGGGCCGCGCACGAAGGCGTCCCCCGCCCGTGCGATGGCATGGGCGGGCGTCGAATCGATCAGCGCGCCGCCGGAGGCGACCAGATTGGCCACGAGGCTTTGCAGGCGGTAGTTCTTCTGGAGAGGCACGAAGCTCACCAGCACGTCGACGCGCGCCGCGAGCGCAGCGGGCAGCGTCTCGCCGTAATGGTAGAAGTCGATCTCGCGCCCGTGGCGGGCGATCCAGTCGTGCTTGGACTTGCCGTCGGTGAGAACCGAGCTGCGGAACTGGCGCGAGAGCGCGAGCGCGCCGAGCGCCGCGGCCTGGGCGCGATCCGCCAGATCGGGCTCGACCAGGAGCACATGCGGCAACCGCTCGGGCCCGGCACGGCGTGCCACGCCGAAGACCGGACAGGCGCGGTTCTCGTCGACCTCCTCGGACGCATCCTCGGTGACATCGACGATGCGGGGCTCGCATCCGAGCACATAGGAGAGCTTGGCCTTCGCGCCGAGCATCGCCTGGCGGGTGCGGAAGGTGCCGAAGGCGAGGCAATCGCGGCCGCCGGACCCCGCGATCCGGCGCAGGCGGAGCAGCGTCTGATCCGTCAGCCGCTGCGCGCCGACCACGACCACGCGGTCCCCCGCCGCCAGCGCGCCGTCGAAGAGATAGGGCGCGAGATCGAACTGCAGGTTGCGATTGAGCCCCTCGGGCACGGAGAGCACATGGACGCGGGCCGGCAGCCCCAGCGCGTCGAGCTGGCTGACGAAGACCGCGAGATCCTCGACGTCCTGCGCGGAGGTGCCGCCGGTTTCACAGCAGAGCATCGGCCGGCGCCTCCGTCGTTGCGGCGACCCGGGCCAGGACCTGGCTCGCGAAGGCCTCGGGCGAGAAGCGGGTCAGGGCCTTCTGAGCCCGGATCACGAAATCCCGGTAACGGTCGGGATCGGCGACGAATTCCGCGATGATGCCATCCACGTCGCTGCCGTCCGAGGCCACGACCGCCTCGCCGAAGGTCCGGGCGGTGGCGGGATCGGTGATGACCAGCTTGCCCGCCGCGATCGCCTCGGCGATCACCCGGCCGAAGCTCTCGCGCCAGCGCGGATTGGTGAAATAGACGAAGAAGTCCAGCTCGCGCAGGAAGCTCGCCACATCCGTCTCGCCGAAGCGCCGGATCGTCCAGTGCCGCGGCGGCGGCGCCTCGGCATCCGCGAGCAGGATGTCGCCGCCGAGGATGGTGCTGGCGGCGGCATGGGCCGGGAAATGCGCGAGCATCGTCTCGATCGGGGGGAATTTCTCGAAGCCCGGGCGGGAATGCCGGCCGCGCCGGTCCCGCGGCGCGGCCACGGGCGGGACGAGCTCGAAGTCGCAGATGTTGAACCAGTCGAAATCGGTGACCGTCCAGTCGCTGCCGCTGGCCTCCAGCCAGTCGAGCACGCAAGCGCGGTTGTTGCCCGAGATCGGCGCGAGGTGGCGCCGGCCGCAGACCAGCGCCGCCTCGATCATCTCCAGGCAGCCGGCGACGTCGAAGCCCTCGGATCCGTCGGGGCGCAGGAAGTTCTCGTGCGTCACCACCAGGGCGGTGGTGCAGCTGATCCGCGGCTCGAGCACGGCGTCGAACCGCAGGCAGGAGGGGTTGTGGAAGACCACCGTATCGGCATGGATGACCGGGGCGCCCCAGATCGGCGCGAGGCCGGCATCCTCGAGCGCGGCCTCCAGCACCGGGTTCAGGCGCCGCCCCTTGAACATCGCCGTCTCGAGCGCGAAGAGCCGCAGGTCGACCCGGCCCGCGAGCGCGCGGACCTCCGCCGCCACCGCGGCGGCGGTGCCGCCGGGGAAGCGCGGGTCGACCACCAGGGCGAGGCGGTGCCGCGCGGGCGGGGCACCGCGGAAGGGGATGCGGCCCGGATCGGTCGCCGGCGCGGTCGGGTCGGAGGAGTCCATCGGCCCGCCGGACGCGCTAGCTGCCCGCCGGCGTGGCTGAGGCGGCGCGGGGCATCAATAGAGCGTCTCGACGACGGGATCGTTGGCGCCGCGCGAAACCGGCGGGCCATCGGTCACGCCGCTCTGCCCCAACGCGTCGCGCAGGTCGGGTTCGAAGGCGAGGAAGGTCGTCATGTCGCCGGAGCTGTCCATGAAATCCCGCAGCAGGCCCGCGAGGGTCGCGTCGCCTTCGAGCAGTTCCGGATGCTGGAGCAGGAAGGCGCGCAATGCCGCGATGTCGTTGTCCGCGAGCAGTCCCGCGATCTCGGTGAGCTGGTCCAGCGTCGGCGGTTCCGCGGCCACGGGACTGCCGAGCCCCACGGCGATCATCATCGCCGAGACGGTTATGCCGATCTCCCGTTTCATTCCACCCCACCGCCCAGGCGGCGCGTTCCGCGCCGCTGGTCCTCGTCAAGCACATCTTCGCGGTCAGGGCGGGCATATCCATGCGCAAAAAGACACCTCCGGGCCTCCGTCGTCCCGAATGCGCCCATCACCCCTGACAGCAGCCCGGAGACCTTAGTGCAAAGGATCGCGGGAGGGAAGCGGCAAGTCGCCGCGCCGCAGGGCCGCGGGCGCGCGCCCGCCGGCGGTCACTGGAGGTCGCGCAGCATGCGCTCGACGCGGCGCTGCAGGATGATGCGCGTGACCTGCCTGGCCGTCGCCTCGTCCGCCGCCTGGGCGTTCGTCGTGCGGCGCGGGGCGACGGGCGCCGCCTTGCGCAGGGGTGCGGCGGCGATCAGCTCGCCGGGCGGCCAGTAGGCGGCCAGGACGAGGTCGGAATCCTTCGCGAGATCGGCGAAGATCGAGGCCGTGTCGCCGCCGGCGAAATCGTCCCGCCCGGGCGAGGCGGAGACCGGGGCGAGCTGGCCCGATTGCGCGAATTCCGGGAGGCCGCGGGTGGCGGAGACGGCGAAGGGCGCCTCCGCCCGGGCCACATGCGCGCTGGCCACCATCGCCGCCACCAGGGCCGCGGATTCCGCCGCCGGATCGGGCGCGGAATCGCGGGCGGCGGCGGCGGGCAGCGCCTGCGGCGGATCGACATGCGCAAGCGCGGCGGCGAGCCGCACCGGCTCGAGACGCAGGGGCGCCTGCGCGGCCGGCGGGGCCTGGGGCGCGCGCGACGGGACGGGAGCGGAGAGGCCCGCGCCCGGGCCCGCCGGCGCCGATTCGGCTGCGGCGATGGCGAAGGCCGCCGGCCCGGCGCCACGCGCCGCATCGCCGGCGGCGGGCGCGGGTCCGATCCATCGGGCGCCGCCCGCGGTGGTCGCGAATTCCAGGCCCGGCGTCAGCTCGGGAACGGCGATCCCGGCGGGCGCCGAGTCCGCGAAGCCCGTGGGCGCCGCTTCGGTCGCGGGCGCCGGCGGCACGGATTGCGGCCGGATCCCGTCGTTGTCGGACACCACCGCCGGCCGGGCCGGAAAGACCGGCTGGCCTGCATCGCGGGCGAGCGAGACGCCGGAGGCGATCGCCTCGCCGGCGACCGGGGCGTCGGCGGCGGGCGGAACGGCGGCCGAATCGGGCGCGATCAGATGCGCGATCTGCTGGCGGAGGCTCGCCGGCGCCAGGAAGACCAGGGCGAAGCCGCCGAGAAGGCCCGCGACGAAGACCGCGGCGAGCATGCCCTCGCGGCTGATTCGCCGCGGGGCGGCGGCCGCAATCTCCAGCTCGGGCTCCGGCTCCGGCGCGGCCGGCCGGGCGCCGGAGGATGCCGCCAGCCGGGGGCGGCGCGGATTGGCGGCTTCGGTCGCGGGGGGGCGGGCCGCCGCATCCGGCGATTCGCCGGCCTTGCGGCGGGCGAGCGCCGCGGCGCGGCGGGCACGCGCCTCCACCAGACGCGCCTCCAGCGCGACCGGATCCATGAGATCGGCCAGTGAAGGTTCCGCTTCCTCCCGGCCCGCCAGCCGGGCCGTCTGGCCATGATTGGCCATCAGCCACTCCCCCTGCATCGTGGCACGCGGTCCGACCCGCCGTTCCGACGACGCTTCCCCAAGCCGACTTCCGGCACCGGGCCACGCGAGGCGGCACCGAGCCGGGTGGTGATGGCCGCAGTCTAGTTGAGCTTGCGCCCGGATGCCAGCCGAGCGGCGGCAATCCGCGCGGGGTGCCCGGCGATCAGCGGCAGAAGAGCCGGTGCAGCGTCTCGATCAGCCCGGTGACCTTGGGATCGCCCAGCGAATAATAGATCGTCTTTCCGTCGCGACGGCTCGTCACCAGCCCTTCGAGGCGCAGCCGGGCGAGCTGCTGCGAGACGGCCGCCTGCCGGGCGCCGATGAGATCCTCGAGCTCGCTCACCGATTTCTCGCCCGCCACCAGATGGCAGAGGATCATCAGCCGCCCCTCATGCGCCAGCGCCTTCAGGACGTCGGAGGCCGCGCGCGCCTGTTCGGCCATCGCATCGACATCGAGCCCCGCCCTGGGACGCTTTGCCAGCGCTGCATCGGACACCATTGCGGAATTTCCTCCCCGGCCAGTGTTGCACATATACGCGTTTCTGAACGTCTTTGAAAGTGCACCGAATCAGCCACATGCGCCCGAATAGCCGCAAGCGGTGCAGAAGTCACACCCGTCCCGCCGGATCAGCGAAGGATGGCCGCATTCCGGGCAGGTCCGGGCGCGCACCCGCGACCGGTCCGCCGCCTCGGGCGAAGGCGCGTCGGACCAGAGCGCCGTCCCGCCGCCGAGCGGATAGCCCTCGGGGTCGAGCACGCCGAGCATGGTGTAGCGATGGATCAGCAGGCGGGCGACATAGGCGACGGTCGAGGGTTGCACCGCCTGCTTCTCCGATCCGGGCACGCGGGCGAAGAAATCGCCCTGGGCCTCGGGCAGATCCTTCAGCCCGCGCAGCTTCTTGCCGACCCAGGCCGGGTCGATCACCCGCATGTCGAGGCTGAGCGACCGGGTCAGCCCGTTGAATTCCATCGGATAGGCGCCCGAGAGCCAGACGCTGAACGGCCGCTTGCTGCCGTCGGGCAGGATGCATTCCTTGACGAACATGGCGAAATCGTCGCCGGTGGTGGGATTGAGGATGTCGACGGTCCAGCTCATCGTGCCGTCGACGCCGGATTTCGGCTCCTTGCGCGAGAAGAGCGCGTCCACCAGCGGCGTCTCGCCCTCCGGCCCGTCGAAGACGCCGAGCGCCTTGCAGCGGTATTCGACGACCTTGGCGAAGGCGCTGACATTGCCTGCGACCGGCATCAGCGCCCCCTCGGGCGGCATCGGCATCTGGAAGGGCGCCCCGGGCGTGCGCGCGAGGCTGTCGAGCTTGAGCTTCAGCCAGGCGCGGTCCTGGGCGCGCAGATCCATGCTGAGGTTCTTGGCCAGCGCGCCGAGGCCGCGCGGGGTGCGCTCGCCGTTCACCCAGACCTCGAAAGGTTGGTTGGCGCCGTTCTCCACATGGCCGACGAAGACCGCGAAGCGGTTGCCGGGCGCCTCCACCATGTAGGTCCAGCTCGGCGAGCCCGCCGTCAGCTTCGGCCGGTGCGGCCAGCGCAGCGCGGCGAGCGCCACCTGCGGCGCGTCGCCGATGCGGATGCGCCGGTCGGGGTCGGACTGGTCGAGATCCTGCGGCGTGCCTTCCAGCGCGAGCACGCTGCCGAGCACGCTGTTCGGCCGGTAGGTGGTGATGCCCTTCAGCCCGGCCTTCCAGGCGTCGAGATAGAGGCTCTCGAAATCCTCGAAGGGATATTGCTCGGGCACGTTCACCGTCTTGGAGATCGCGGCGCAGATAAAGGGCTGGATCGCCGCCTGCATCGCCATGTGCTCGCGGGCGGGGATCTCGAGCGCATTCACGAAGGCGGGCGGCAGCGCCTCGGCATTGCCGCCGCGCGCGCGCCAGACGCGCCAGGCGTGATCCTCGACCCGGTATTCGCGCATCGAGCCGTCGGGCTCGCGCTTCTTGCGCGTGTAGTGCCAGGAATAGGCCGGCTCGATGCCGTTCGAGGCATTGTCGGCGAAGGCGAGGCTGATCGTGCCCGTGGGCGCGATGGAGAGCAGGTGCGAATTGCGGATGCCATGCTCGCGGATGCCCGCGCGGATGTCCTCGGGCAGGCGCCGGGCCATGCCGGAGTCGAGCAGCCTTTCCGCATCGAGGAGCGGGAACGGCGCCTTCTCGCGGGCGAGCGCGATCGAGGCGCGATAGGCCGCGTCGCGCATGGCCCGCGTGGTCGCGGCGGCGAAGTCTCTCGCCGCCGGGCTGTCGTAGCGCAGGCCCAGCAGGATCAGCGCATCGCCGAGGCCGGTGAAGCCGAGGCCGATGCGCCGCTTGTTGGCCGCCTCGGCGGCCTGTTGCGGCAGCGGCCAGACCGTCGCGGTCAGCACGTTGTCGAGCATGCGCACCGCCGTCGCCACCGTCGCGGCAAAGCCCGCCTCGTCGAAGGCGGGCGCCTCCGAGAAGGGCGCGCGCACGAAGCGGGTGAGGTCGATCGAGCCGAGGCAGCAGCAGCCGTGGTCGGGGATCGGGATCTCGCCGCAGGGGTTCGTCGCCTCGATCGTCTCGCAATAATGGAGGTTGTTCTCCGCGTTGATGCGGTCGAGGAAGAGCACCCCGGGCTCGGCCGCCTCGTAGGTGTTGCGCATGATCGCGCGCCAGAGTTCGCGGGCGCGGATCGTGGCATAGACCCAGAGCCCGTCCTCGCGCCGATGCGCGCCGCCCGCGACCTGGCCCGCGCCGGGCTCGGCCCCGTGCACGAGCTCGAAGCCGCCGTCGGCCTCCACGGCGCGCATCAGCGCATCGGTGACGCCGACCGAGATGTTGAAATTGTTGAGCTTGCCCGCCTGGCGCTTGGCGCCGACGAATTCCATGACGTCCGGATGGTCGCATCGGAGCACGCCCATCTGCGCGCCGCGCCGGGCGCCGGCGCTCTCGACCGTCGCGCAGGACTGGTCGAAGACATGCATGTAGCTGATCGGGCCCGAGGCGGCGCTGTCGGTCCCCGCCACCCGCGCGCCGCGCGGCCGGATCGAGGAGAAGTCGTAGCCGACGCCGCCGCCCCGGCGCATGGTCTCCGCCGCCTCGCGCAGCGCGATGTAGATGCCGGGCTTGCCGCCCACGGTATCGGAGATCGAATCACCCACCGGTTGAACGAAGCAGTTGATCAGCGTGACGTCGCGGATATCCGCCCCGGCCGCGGAATTGATCCGTCCGCCGGGGATGAAGCCCGCCTCGAGCGCCTCGAGGAAGGCGGTCTCGTGGCGCGCCGGCTCCGCCTCGACCGAAGCGAGCGCCCGGGCGACCCGGCGGCGCACGGCGCGGACCATTTCCGCGCCGTCGAGGTCCCGCTCCGCCCCCTTGGCGTATTTCTCCCGCAGCACGTCGAGGCTCACCGCCTGCCAGGGCAGCTCGCTCCCGGAGTCGATGGCATATTCCCCGCTGCCGGGCTTGTTCATCGGGTACGGCCTTGTGTCGGAAAGCCCTTGGCGCGAGGATAGGCCCGGCGCGGCTTCGGGTCAATTGACGCGGCCCGGGCGCCGGCAGTATATTTTGTGGGGCGCCGTTGCGCAGACACTAAGGGATGAGGATTTCCGGACCGTGACGCTGCATCTGCTCAAGCTCTGCGTCGGCACCGAGAGCGTCGAGGAGCTCGCCGCCTGGCAGGCGGGCCGGGAGGCGGCGCGACGGGCCGCCGGGGCGGATGCGCGGCCCCGCCACGTCACGCGCATGTGGCCGCGCCGCGCCGGGGAACTGCTCGACGGCGGCTCGCTCTACTGGGTGATCAAGGGGCATGTGCTGGCGCGCCAGCGCATCCTCGCGCTCGAGCCGTGCGACGGGGCGGACGGGATCCGGCGCTGCGCGCTCCTGCTCGATCCCGAGCTCGTGCGAACGGCGCCGCAGCCGCGGCGCGCCTTCCAGGGCTGGCGCTACCTGCAATCGCGGGACGCGCCGGCGGATCTCCTGGGCTCGGTGCCCTCGGACCTGCCGCCCGCCCTCGCCGTCGATCTCGCCCGCATCGGGGTGCTCTGACGCCATGGGCCGTTTCCCGCTCGCCGCGATCCTGGTCCTGGCGGTCGCGCTGGCCGCCGGTGCCGATGCGCGGACGCGGAAATCCTCCGCCGACTGGGACGATCTCGGCGCCGAATTCTGCCGGCTCACGCTGGCCGGCGACATGGTCGGGCTGCGGCCGCTCCTGTCGGACTCGCTGGCGGGCGCCATCGTGGCGGCAGCGGCCAATCCCGCGTTGCCGCCGGCGCGGATCCTCTTCCAGACCTATGCCAACGAGGTGCCGAACTGCACCGCCGACACCCGCAACGGCGCGCTGGTCGAGATCAAGCGCAGCAATGCGGGCGGCGGGGCGCCGTCCTGGTCGGAATATCTGGTGATCGTGCCCGAGCGCGACGGCACCTCGCGCATCGACGACGTGCTCTTCGCCACCCGGCGCAGCGACACGCTGCGGGCGCGACTCGACCATTACGCGGCGACGCGCTGACCCCTGGCTGGTTTGAAGCCGGTAGGCGTGTTACGATCATTGCTGTTCTAGATTGGCGCCGCTCATCCGATGGGGATTCAAGATGAAGCACCAAGATTCAGCACCGCTTGCCCGCGGCAATGAAGACTCGAGCGAGCCGGATATTGCACCTTCCGAAACCCATGCGTCCGATGCGATCGAGGAGGAAACCTACGAGATCGCGCGCTTCGAATTGTCGAACGATCACCGCCTTATCTTCAGCTTCGAAGCCGAAACCGGCGACCTCGGGCTCCTTGAGGAGGGGCGCGCCGAACTGAGCGCGCCGGCCTTCCTGGCGGATCGTTTCACATCGGTAGTGGAGGCGTACCTGCATGTTGCAGAGGCACGGCTACCGGTGCCCGAAGAGCTTCTTGAAGACGCCATTGAGGATTCGACGCTGCGCGAGCGATTGACGGCCCGCGATATTTGCGCCGAGTGCGTGCAGGCAACGAGCAGCTCCGAAGCTTTCCGCGCAAGCACAGCAGTCAGTGCGGGGCAGACCTGCTTCAGCACCTATTATTCCTGGTGGGATTGGCACGACGCGGCTACGCCGGGGCTGGCACCAAAGGCCTACTATGCCTCGCAATTCGGCGGCAAGCGCCGATACAGTCAGAGCTATATCGCCAATTGCGCCCCGTTCGGCTGGGGAGATTGGCTATGGGCACGGCATCGCATCTACTACAAGAAAGCCAACGGCTCCTACAAGAAGCACTTTGAAGGAAAGGTGAAACCAGGGCACTGGCAGGCCAAGACAAAGGGAAGCGTTAAGCGTTGGCGACGCGTCATCTATGATGACGGTTGGAATTCTTCTCCTAGCAACCTCAAGCTGAAGTACACGCGGGAGGGAAGGTTCTTAAACTGACCCGCCTACACACGCGGAACGATTACGATCTAAAAACCGTCCGGCATTGACGCTCCAAGTTTGCCGGTGAGGGCGGAGAGGGCCGTGCGCTGTCTGGAATCCCAATGTGCGGCGTGCGAGAGGAAGAGCGTCGCCTGGCTGCGCAGGATCAGCCCGTCGTCGAGGATGCGCAGGTGGTTGTCGCGCAGGGTCGAGCCGCTGGAGGTGATGTCGGCCACCGCCTCGGCGGTGAGGTTCTTCACGCTGCCCTCGGTCGCGCCCTGGCTGTCGACGAGCTTGTAATCCGCCACCCCGTGCTCGCGGAAGAAGGCGCGCACGAGATGGTGGTACTTGGTCGCCACCCGCAGCCGGTGGCCGTGGCGCTCGCGGAAATCGGCGGCGGCGCCGTCGAGATCCGACATGTCGGCCACGTCGATCCAGGCCCTGGGCACCGCCACCACCAGATCGGCGAAGCCGAAGCCCATGGGCGCGAGTTCCGCCAGGCGCTCGGGCCAGTCCGGGATGCCCTCGCGCACCAGATCCTGGCCGGTGACGCCGAGATGCAGCCGGCCGGCGGCGAGCTCGCGCGGGATCTCCCCGGCCGCCAGCAGCACGAGGCCGATCCCCTCGACGCCGCGCAGGCTCGCGCGGTATTCGCGTCCGCTGCCGTCGCGCAGGATCTCGATGCCGCGTGCGGCGAACCATTCGACCGTCTGGTCGCGCAGCCGTCCCTTGGACGGAAGGCCGAGGTTGAGGGTCATGGCGCCCCCCCGGCCAGGGCGAGCAGGGCCTCCGGCCGCACGATGCCGCCCACGGCGGGGATGCCCCGCCCCCCCCCCAACGCCCGGGGCAGCCCGTCGTAGCGCCCCCCGCTGGCGATCGGCGGCAGGGCGGGGCGGTCGGGCCCGGGCGCCCCCAAGACGAAGCCGGCGTAATATT
>NZ_DAIUBO010000098.1:0-13490 GCF_036846665.1 Amaricoccus sp.
TCGCCCGCGCCGCCCGCCCCGGCCAGAGCCGGCTGCGCGCCCGCCGCGCCCATCGCCAGGATCGAGGGCGCCTTGGCCTGCAATTCCAGCACCAGGCGCTGGGCGATCTTCGGCCCGATGCCGGGCGCCGCCCGGATCGCCGCCGCGTCGCCGAGCGAGAGCGCGCGCGCCACGCCCTCGGTCCCGAGCGTGCCGAGGATCGCCAGCGAGGCCTTGGCGCCCACCCCCTGCACCGAGGTCAGCAGCCGGTGACATTCGCGCTCGGCCAGCGTGCGGAAGCCGAAGAGCTGCATCAGATCCTCGCGCACCAGGAGCTCGGTATAGAGCGCCACGCGCTCCCCCGGCCCCGGCATCGCCGCCAGCGTGCGCTCGGAGCAATGCACCACATAGCCCACGCCGCCAGCATCGATCAGCACGTGGTCGGCGCCGCGGTGGTCGAGCCGCCCGGTGACCTTGCCGATCATGCCCGCGCCCCGTCGAGCGCCGCCTGCATCCGCCCGGCGAAGCGGGCGTGATGGGCGTGGCAGAGCGCGATCGCCAGCGCATCCGCCGCATCCGGCCCGGCGAGCTCCACGCCGGCGAGCTGCAGCTTCACCATATGCGCCACCTGCGCCTTGTCGGCATGGCCGACCCCGACCACGGTCTTCTTCACCGCGTTCGGCGCGTATTCCGCCACCCTGAGCCCCGCCTGCGCCGGCACCAGAAGGGCGATGGCGCGCGCCTGGCCGAGCTTGAGCGTGCCGGCCGCGTCCTTGTTGACGAAGGTCTGCTCGACCGCCGCCGCCTCGGGGCGATGCCGGGCGAGCACCGCGGTCAGCTGGACATGCAGGCTGCAGAGCCGCTCGGCGAGATCCGCGCCCTCCGAGAGGCAGACCCCGTTCGCCACATGGGCGATGCCGCCCGCCGCGACATCGACGACACCCCATCCGGTCCGGCGGAGACCCGGGTCGATTCCGATGACGCGCATGTGACCTGCCGTTCCGGTGCCTGCTCTTTGCGCGATCCATAGCACGACCCCGCGACAACCGCCAAGCACGCTCGGATGCAGGGGCTTTCCCCGCGCCGGACCCGAGGGCGACCAAATCCTTACAAGTGGTTACGATACAGTCGGAAATTGCATGTCTGCCATGCAGAAACCACGGATTGTGGGCCGCGGCATTCCGCGCCATATCGCTCCTCGAGAGGGCCGGATCGGCCGGCCCCTTTTGCTGTCGGGATCAGTGTCATGTCCGTCTATGAATACAAGGGTGCCGTCCCCCTCGGAGCCATCACCACCTTCCGCCTGACCAATCTGGTCGAGGAGGCCGTCAAGGCGTTCCAGGCCTGGCGGATCTCGCGCGCCACCGTCGGCTCGCTCCAGCGGCTCAGCGACCGCGAGCTCTCCGACATCGGCCTGATCCGCGCCGACATCGCCCGCGTCGCGGACCAGATGGCCCGCCGCTGAGGCGCCTTTGACCAACGGCCCTTGCGTCCGACCGACGCTCTGGCCGCTGGCCCGGGCCTCGGGCCGGGAGAAGAGCACCAGGTTGCTCGAGCGCCGCAACGAGGCGGCCAAGTGCCGCATCCATGCCGTCCGGATCCTCCCCAAGGCCGGCAGCTGCCGCCGCCTCGTCCGCGCACTTGCCGTCGAGACCCGAACGGGACGCAACTCCGGCGGGCACCGTCACTCCCAAGGCAGCGCCCTGCTCGCGCAAGCGGGAGGCCTCGCCGTCTTCTCCCAGCCCGCAACCCGCGTCGGCAAGGCCGAGACCGTGCCAAGGCCCATGTGATCCCTGAGGGCGCTCATGCCCCTGCGGCGCCCCGTCGGACATGGCTCGGCATCCGGCCGAGCACATCCACGCCGAGCTGGCGCAGCAGATCGAGCAGGTCGAGCGGCACCCAGTTCTCGCGGATCAGCCCCCCGTCATGCAGGTAGAAATCCATCACCCGCATGCCGACGATCCGCCCCGTCGCCGGCAGGCCGAGGAAGTCCGGGCCTGCGTGGCGATCGACCCGGCTCGGCCAGCCGCCGGTGACCGAATAGGGGCCGTCGCCGATGCGGATGTAATGCCCACCGCCCATGGCGGCCCGCGCGGCCGCCAACTCCTCGGCCTCGGCCGCGCTCGCCGGCCGTGGGAAGGCGGTGCGGAACGGCAGCTGGTGGTGATCGACGAAGCCGCGCAGGCCGCGCGCCGTGCCGATCCCCGCGGGGCCGTACCACATCATCCGCGGATGCCAGTGCTCGCGCTGCGGCATGGCCATGAGCGCCTCCGCCCCCGCATCCCGATCGGTGAAGGCGTGCAGCGTGGCATGCATCGCCAGCGTCTGCGCCAGACTGGCGGCGGATTGCCCCGGGTCGGAATCGGCGAACCGCAGCCCGTCCCCGGTGATCGGGCCGGGCCACATGCCCTCGGCGCCCAGGCTCGGGGCGATCGGCCAGAGGCCGGCCTGGCGGATCAGGTCGAGGATGTCCCAGAGGCAATTGGCCTGGACGATGCAGCCGTCCCGGATCTCGTGGACCTCGCCGAAGCGGATGAAGGCGGCGCGCCCGGTGGCCGGAATGCCCAGCCAGTCCCCGCGGAAGGTGCCGCAGTAATGCCCCACGGCCGCCACGTAGTCGCGCCCCTCGTAGGCGCCGCCGACCAGGATCAGGTCGCGCCGCTCCAGGTCGGAGAAGGACCGGAGCAGCGGTGCCCAGACCCGGCGCTCCACCGCCTCGACGCCGCGCATCTCGTTGAGCGGATGCGCGCCCCGCCATTCGATATCACCGCGGAACGCGGCGCGCAGGGCCTCCCCGGCACCCGCCGGCCCCGCTTCGGCCAGCGCCGCAAGCCTCCCCTGCACGAGCCGCTTGTTGCGCGCATGGCGGCTCTCCGAAACGCCTCCGGACATCTCTTGCATTCCTATGCAGGAAATTGTTGCAAACGTATTCATTCAGTGTTAACCATTCCCGCAGGTCGCCGCAACCCTCGCCAGGAAAACCGATCCCGCGGCCAGCCGCCAGAAAGCCGCGCGGACGCGCAGAAGCCGCGCGCCAGTCCACTTAACGGGAGTCACGCATGAAAAGCCTTCTCAGGATGACCGCCGCTGCCGGTGCCTTGCTCGCGGCCCCCTCTTTCGCCTTCGCCGATTGCGGCATCGAGTCGGGCTCCGTGCGCATCCTCTCGAACGATTTCGAGGCGCTGCACGTGGTCGCCTCCGGCGCCGAGGAATGCGCCAGCGCCACGGTCGAGGTCACCAAGAACCAGACCACCGAGCACAAGAACATCCAGGTCGCGGCCCTGACCACGAATCCGGCGACCTATACCGTGGCGGTGGTGGCCAACAATTCGGTCGTGCCGCTGCTCAACGACGGCCTGATCCGGCCGCTGGACGATCTCGTGGAGAAATACGGCCAGAGCCTCGAGCCGACCCAGCTGATCAGGATCGACGGCAAGGTGATGGCGATCGCCTTCATGGCCAATGCCCAGCATCTGCATTACCGCAAGGACCTGCTCGAGGAGGCCGGACTCGAGCCGCCGACGAGCTACGAGGACATCCTGGCGGGAGCCGCGATCCTTCGCGAGAAGGGCATCCTCGCGACCCCGCTCGCGGCGAACTTCAAGCCCGGCTTCGACCTGGCCGAGGAATTCGTCAACATGTATCTCGGCTACGGCGGCGAGTTCTTCGAGCCGGGCACGCCGAACGCCAGCATCGTGAACGAGAAGGGCGTCGCGGCGCTCGAGACCATGAAGGCCATGAGCGGCTTCATGGGCCCGGACTTCATGACCTTCGACACCAATGCGATCAAGCCGATGTGGGAAGCCAGCGAGGTTGCCATCCTCAACGGCTGGGGCTCGCGCGCCTCGGCCCTGATCGACACCGAGGGGCCGGCACCCGAGGTCGCGGCCAATACCGTGCTCGCGGCGGCACCCACGGTCGGCGGCGGCACCACGCCGGCGGCCACGCTCTGGTGGGACGGCTTCGCGATCGCCAAGAACATCTCCGACGAGGATGCCGAGGCGTCCTTCCAGGCGATGATGCACGGCATCCGGCCCGAGGTCGCCCAGGAATACGCCCCGGTCGCGGTCTGGCTCATCAAGGGCTACGAGCCGACCCCGGCGGCGGTCGGGGTGATCGAGACGCTCAAGGCCGGCGCCAAGCCCTTCCCGATGCTGCCCTACATGGGCGTGCTCTTCACCGCGATCGGCGAGAACCTCGCCGAATTCATGCAGGGCCAGGAATCCGCCGAACAGGCGCTGGAAGACGCGACCCAGGCCTATAACACCGCGGCCCGCGAGGCCGGCTTCCTCAACTGACGCCGTCCCGGGGAGAGGCCCCGCCGCCCCTCCCCGGACATCCACGCCGCCCGGATTCCTTCGAACCGCCGACGGGAGCGCGCGATGCCGCACCGCACCTTCTTCAAGTTCATCGCACCGTCGCTCTTCGTGATGCTGCTCTTCATCGCGCTGCCCATCCTCTCGGTCGCCTATCAATCGCTCTTCATCGAGCACGAGCAGATCCTCGTCGAGGTCGAGAACTGCGGACCCTTCGGCTGCGAGAAGGAACTCCGCATCGACACCGAGGCCATGGACCGGGCGATGGAGGAGAGCCCGATGGGCCGGTTCAACTGGCTCGGCACCTATGCCAATACCAGCCACCTTGCCTTCGCCGAGGTCGGCGCGATCTGGCGCGACAGCGACGGCCCGGTCTCGGCGCTCCGCGCCATGCTCAACCTGCCGTTCTACAAGGCGCTGATCTTCACCATCGCCTATACCTTCATCGTCACGCCGCTGGGCATGGTGCTGGGCTTCTTCGTCGCGCTGGGGGTGAATTCGATCCCGCGGCTGCTCAAGGGCCCGGTGATCTTCTTCTCGCTCCTGCCGATGATCGTGACGCCGCTGGTCGGCTCGCTGGTGCTCTTCTGGATGATCGACAGCTCGGGGGTGATCGGGGCCAATCTCCAGCTGCTGCTGAACGACCCGCAGCTCTCGCTCAAGGCCTCCCCCACCCTGACCTGGGTCACGCTCTTCCTCTACGGCGTCTGGCATGCCGCGCCCTTCAGCTTCGTGGTCTTCTACGCCGGCCTCCAGACCGTGCCCGGCGACACGCTGGAGAGCGCGATGATCGACGGCGCGAGCCGATGGGAACGGGTGCGCTTCGTGGTGATCCCGCATCTGATGCCGCTCGCGACCTTCATCGCGCTGGTGCAGCTCATGGACAACTTCCGGGTCTTCGAGCCGATCATCGGCTTCTCCGCCGCGGCCAATGCCACCTCGCTCAGCTACCTGATCTACAACGACCTGCGCGGATCGGAGACGCCGCTCTTCGGCTCGGCCGCCGCCACCTCGATGCTCACCATCATCGGCGTGGTGATCCTGCTCATGCCGGTGCTGATCCGCACCTGGCGCGACTTCAACCGGAAGGTCTGAGCCGATGTCCAGCAAGGCCCGGAGCCGCTCCACCACCCTGGTCGTCTTCTCGACCGCCTTCATCGTCCTGTGGCTGATCGTCGCCGCCTTCCCGTTCCTCTGGACGGTCTGGGGCTCCTTCAAGGTCGAGGCGGATTTCTTCTCGCGCACCGACTGGATGAACGCCGTCACCGGCCCCGTGACCCAGGCCCGGACCGGCAGCGCCTTCACGGGCGCGGGGTATCACGGCGCCTGGGTCGAGCAGGAATTCTGGCGCGCGGCGATCAACACGCTGATCGTGACCGTCTTCGTGACGCTGATCTCGCTGACCTTCGGCACGCTCGGCGGCTATGCGCTGGCGCGGTCGGGATACCGCTACACCTTCTGGATCCTCATGGCGGCGCTGGTGTTCCGCGCCATGCCGCATGTCACGCTGGTCTCGGGATACCTGCTGCCGTTCTTCCAGCTCAACATCTGGGGCATCCTTCCCACCACCATCATCGTGATCGTGGCGATCAACCAGCCCTTCACCCTCTGGATGCTGCATTCCTTCTTCCTCTCGATCCCCAAGGATCTCGACGAAAGCGCCATGGTCGACGGCTGCTCGCGCTTCCAGGCCTTCCGACTCGTGGTCATTCCGGTGATGTGGCCGGGGGTGATCACCACCGGGCTCTTCTCCTTCCTGCTCGCCTACAACGACTTCACGGTGACGGCGATGCTGCTCAGCCAGGAGAACCAGACCATGGTGCCGAAGATCGCGAGCTTCCTCGGCTCCACCCAGGCCGAGGGCAAGGTGATGTATGCCGTCGCCGCCGTCGTCTCGGCCATCGCACCGCTCTTCCTGCTGGTGCTCTTCTTCCAGAAACAGATCGTCAGCGGCCTGACCGCCGGCGCGGTCAAAGGCTAGGGGGCCCCCACATGGCCGAACTCCGTCTCAAGAAGGTCTCCAAGCGCTGGGGCTCCTACGTGGGCGTCGACAACTTCAACCTCGACATCGCCGACCAGGAATTCCTCGTGCTGCTCGGCCCCTCCGGCTGCGGCAAGTCCACCACCATGCGGATGATCGCCGGGCTCGAGGACGTCACCGACGGCGAGATCTGGCTCGGCGACCGGGTCGTCAACGACCTCGAGCCCAAGGACCGGGACATCTCCATGGTGTTCCAGTCCTACGGCCTCTATCCCAACATGACCGTCTTCGAGAACATCCGCTTCCCCCTGCGGGTGCGCAAGGTGCCGAAGGAGGAGCACAACGACCGGGTGATGAAGGCGGCGGCGACGGTGGAGCTTCTCGACTTTCTCGAACGCCGCCCCGCCGAGCTCTCCGGCGGCCAGCGCCAGCGCGTCGCGCTCGGCCGCGCCATCGTGCGCGAGCCCAAGCTCTTCCTGATGGACGAGCCGCTCTCCAACCTCGACGCCAAGCTCCGGGTCTCGACGCGCGCCCAGATCAAGCATCTCCAGCACGAGCTCAAGACTACCACGATCTACGTCACCCACGACCAGATCGAGGCGATGACGCTCGCCGACCGGGTGGTGGTGATGAACAACGGCGTGATCCAGCAGGTCGGCACACCGACCGAGATCTACAACGATCCCGCCAATACCTTCGTCGCCTCCTTCATCGGCTCGCCGGCGATGAACCTCGTGGAAGGCGCGATCAGGGACGGCGTCTTCGAGGCACCGGATACCCGCATCGCAGGCCTGCCCACGCGGCATTCCGGCCCGATCACCCTCGGCTTCCGCGCCGAGGACGCCAGCATCGTGGACGCGGGCGGCCAGATCGCCGCCCCGGTCTATTCGGTCGAGCTTCTCGGCGAGGCCACGATGATCAGCTACCGGCTCGGCGACGGGCTGGTCTCGGTGAAGGGGGGCAAGGACTACCGCACCAGGATCGGCGAGAGGGTGCATGCGGCGGTCCCGGCGGAGATCTGCCATCTCTTCGACAAGTCCACGGGCCGGCTCGTCTGGGCCGGCAACGCCCCGCACCGGCCGGTGCCGGGAACGGAAGCGACGCCATGACCGCGGCGTCCTTCCCTAAGATGCCCGAGCCGGCCGACGACGACCCGGAGACCTCGCGGGCCTCGCTCGATGCCGTCCTGCGCATGGAGGCGGCGCTCGGCTCCAACTCGAACACCATGGGCGAGCATTTCCACGAGGATTTCCGCTGGATGGGCAACCGCGGCTGCGGCACCAAGCACGGGCTCGACGCCTTCCGCCGCGACTGGCAGCTGCCGTTCCGCGCCGCCTTCACCGAGCGCGACTACAGGACCGCGCGCTTCATCGCGCAGGGCGAATGGGTCTCCTGCTTCGGCCATATCGAGGCGACCCATTCCGGCACCTTCATGGGCATCCCGGCCACCGGCCGGCGCGTGACCATCCCCTACATGGATTTCTGGCGCCTGCGCGACGGCCGCATCGCCGACAACTGGGTCTCGGTCGACTTCCCGGCGGTCCTCGCCCAGCTCGGGCGCGACGCCTTCGACGGCGAGGGCTGGGAAGCCTTCGACCGCGGCGAGAGGACCCCGCCGCAGCCGCCCGAAACCAGCGAGGTAGCCCCATCATGACCGTGGAGTATCTCAAGCGCGGCAAGCCCGAGACGGACCGTGCCGAGGAGGACGCCAAGGTCCGCGCCGTGGTCGAGGAGGCCCTTAAGGAGATCGAGGCGCGCGGCGACGCCGCGGTCCGCGAATTCAGCGAGAAATTCGACCGCTACAGCCCGCCCTCCTTCCGCCTGAGCCCGGACGAGATCGCGGCGCTGATGGCCGAGGTCGGCCCCCGCGAGATGGAGGACATCATGTTCGCCCAGGCCCAGGTGAAGAACTTCGCCAAGGCCCAGCGCGACTCCATGCTCGACATCGAGATCGAGACGCTCCCGGGCGTGATTCTCGGCCACCGCAACATCCCGGTCCAGTCCGTCGGCTGCTACGTGCCCGCCGGCAAGTTCCCGATGGTCGCCTCGGCGCATATGTCGGTCGCCACCGCGAGCGTCGCCGGCGTGCCGCGCATCGTCGCCTGCACCTCGCCCTTCCAGGGCAGGCCGAACCCGGCGGTGATCACCGCCATGCATCTCGGCGGCGCCCACGAGATCCACGTGCTCGGCGGCATCCAGGCGATCGGCGCCATGGCGCTCGGCACCGAGACCATCGCCCCCGTGGACATGCTGGTCGGCCCCGGCAACGCGTTTGTCGCCGAGGCCAAGCGCCAGCTCTACGGCCGGGTCGGCATCGACCTCTTCGCCGGCCCGACCGAGACCATGGTGATCGCCGACGAGACGGTGGACGCGGAATTGGTGGCCACCGACCTGCTCGGACAGGCCGAGCACGGCTACAACTCCCCCGCGGTGCTGGTGACCAACTCGCGCCGGCTCGCGGAAGGCACGCTCAAGGAGATCGACCGCCTGCTCGGGATCCTGCCCACCGCCGGCACCGCCCGCGTCTCCTGGGAGAACTACGGCGAGGTCATCCTCTGCAGCGACCACGACGAGATGCTCAAGGTCGCCAACGACATCGCCTCCGAGCACGTGCAGGTGATGACCGACCGCGACGACTGGTATCTCGAGAACATGCGCTCCTACGGCGCGCTCTTCCTCGGGCCGCGCACCAATGTCGCCAACGGCGACAAGGTAATCGGCACCAACCACACCCTGCCCACCCGGAAGGCGGGCCGCTATACTGGCGGGCTCTGGGTCGGCAAGTTCATCAAGACCCACAGCTACCAGAAGGTGACGACCGACGAGGCGGCGGCGATGATCGGCGAATACTGCTCGCGGCTCTGCATCCTGGAGGGCTTCGTCGGCCATGCCGAACAGGCCAATATCCGCGTGCGCCGCTACGGCGGCCGCAACATCCCCTATGGTGCCGCGGCACCCCGGCACGAGGCCGCCGAATAGCCATGGACCTGCCGCGCACCCCGTCCTTCCGCCTCGACGGGCGCCGGGCGCTGGTCACCGGCGCCTCCTCGGGCATCGGCCTCGGCGCCGCGGTGGCGCTGGCCGAGCAGGGTGCGCAGGTGGTGCTGGCGGCGCGCTCGGAAGGCCGGCTCGGACAGGTCTGCGAGGCGCTGCGCGCCGCCGGATTCCCGGCCGAGGCCCTCGTTCTCGACGTGGCCGACGCGGCCGCCACCGCGACGGCGGTGGCCGGGCGCGGCCCCTTCGACGTGCTCGTCAACAGCGCCGGCCTCGCCCGCCATTCCGCCGCCACCGACACCGCGCCCGCCGATTTCGACGCGGTCGCCGCGCTGAACATCCGCGGCGCCTATTTCCTGACCCAGGCCGTCGCCAGGGGCCTGATCGCCGCCGGCAGGCCCGGCTCGCTCATCAACGTCTCCTCGCAGATGGGCCATGTCGGCGGCCCCGACCGGGCGGTCTATTGCGCGACCAAGCACGCGGTCGAGGGCTTCACCAAGGCCATGGCGATCGAATGGGGCCCCCATGGCATCCGGGTCAACACGCTCTGCCCGACTTTCATCCGCACCCCGCTCACCAGCGCCACCTTCGCCGATCCCGAGCGCGTCGCCTGGATCGAGGACAGGATCAAGCTCGGCCGCGTGGGCGAGGTGGAGGACATCATGGGCGCGATCGCCTTCCTCGCCTCCGATGCCGCGGCGCTGGTGACGGGAACGGCGCTCATGGTCGACGGCGGATGGACGGCGGAGTGATGGCCGGCGAGAAGGTCACATCCCAGGACGTGGCGAAGCTGGCGGGGGTCAGCCAGTCGGCGGTCAGCCGCGTCTTCACCCCCGGTGCCTCCGCCTCCAAGCGCACCGTCGAGAAGGTGCGCCGCGCCGCCGCCGAGCTCGGCTACCGCCCCAACGTGCTCGCCCGCTCGCTGATCACCGGGCGCAGCCGCATCATCGGGCTGGTGGTCGCCTATCTGGAGAACCAGTTCTACCCCGAGGCGGTCGAACGCCTCTCGGTGGCGCTGCAGGAAAAGGGCTACCACGTGCTCGTCTTCATGGCGGCGCCCACGGTGGGGGACATCGACGGGGTGATGCAGGAGATCCTCGACTACCAGGTCGACGGCATCGTGCTCGCCTCGGTCTCCATGTCCTCCTCGCTCGCCAGCCAGTGCCATTCCTTCGGCATTCCGGTCGTGCTCTTCAACCGCGACCAGGACGACGACCGGCTCTCGAGCGTCACCACCAACAATTTCGCCGGCGGCCGCGCCCTGGCCGAGCATCTCGCATCCATCGGCCGCACCCGCATCGCCTATCTCGCCGGCTTCGAGGAGGCCTCGACCCAGCGCGACCGCGAGGCCGGCTTCCGCGAGGGGCTGGCGGCGGCCGGCCAGGCGCTCTTCGCCCGCGGCGTGGGGAATTTCGAGCATGCCGCCACCCGCGACGCCACCCGCCGCATGTTCGACCGCGCCGACCACCCGGACGCGGTCTTCGCCTGCAACGACCACATGGCCTTCGCGGCCATGGACGTGCTGCGCTTCGAGCTGGGCCTGTCGGTGCCGGGCGACGTGGCCGTGGTCGGCTTCGACGACGTGCCGCTCGCTTCCTGGCCGGCCTACGACCTCACCACCTTCCGCCAGCGCGTGAACCGCATGGTGGCGGAAACCGTGACCACGCTTATCGACCGCATCGAGGGCGGCGAACGGGCGGCCCGCCGCATCCGCATCGACGGCATGCTCGTGGAACGCGGCTCCACCCGCAGGAAGCCCGGGGAATGATGGGTTTCGACCCGAAATGGCGCGACGTGCCGCATTTCGTCATGGGCATAACGCGGGAGATCTGGGAGGACCGCGCGATCGCGAGCCTCACCCACCGCTACGCGCCCGGCCTGATCGTGCGCTCGCCGGCCTCGGTGGTGGTCGACAATTCCCGCGTCATCGCCGCCACCATGGCGACGCTCGCCGAATTCCCCGACCGCGAGCTCCTGGGCGAGGACGTGATCTGGTGCGAGGATCCGGCGCGCACCGACGCCACCACCGACGCGTTCCTCTCGTCGCACCGGCTCATCTGCACCGCCACCCACGAGCGCCCCGGCATCTACGGCGCGCCGACGGGCAGGCGCCTCGCCTACCGCATCCTCGCCGATTGCGCGATCAGCCACGACCGCGTCACCGACGAATGGCTGGTGCGCGACCAGGGCGCCATCGTCCGCCAGCTCGGGCATGACCCGGTCGCCTGGACCCGCGACCTGATCGCCCGCGAGGGCGGACCCGAGAAATGCGTTCAGCCGATGACCCCGGCCAACGACGTCGCCGGCCCCTATGACGGTCGCGGCAACGACAGCGAATGGGGCGCGCGCTACGCCGACATCGTCTCGCGCATCATGGCCGCGGATCTCGCGGTGATCCCCCGCGAATACGACCGCGCCGCGACCCTCGAATACCCGGGCGGCGTCACCGGGCTCGGCTGGTCCGGCGCCGACCGTTTCTGGCTCGGGCTGCGTGCCGCCTTCCCCGACGCCACCTTCACCATCGATCATGCCATCGGCCGCGAGGACCCGCTCATGCCGCCGCGCGCGGCGCTGCGCTGGTCGCTCCACGGCAAGCACTCGGGATGGGGCACCTTCGGCACGCCCAGCGGGGCGGAGGTCTACGTCCTAGGCATCTGCCACGCCGAATTCGGCCCCTTCGGCGCGGCGGGCGGGCCCTGCCTGCGCCGCGAATGGGCGCTCTACGACGAAACCGCGATCTGGAAGCAGATCCTCCTCGGGACGGGAGACCTCTGATGAAAGGCTTCGACCCGAGGTTCGCCGACCTGCCGGACTACATCCTGAAGATCACCCACGAGATCTGGGAGGAGCGGCGGCTCCGCAGCCTCGACCACTATTATGCGCCCGACATCCCGATGCGCTTTCCCTCCGGCATCGTGCACGGCAACCGCGGCACCATCGACGGCACGCTGGCGACGCTCGCCGAATTCCCCGACCGCCGGCTCTTGGGCGAGGACGTGATCTGGTCCGGCGACGAGGAGACCGGCTTCCTCTCCTCGCACCGGCTCGTCACCACCGGCACGCATCTCGGGCACGGGGCCTTCGGCAAGCCGACCGGCCGGAGCTTCACCATCCGCGCCATCGCCGATTGCGCCGCGAAGGACGGCACGATCTACGACGAATGGCTGATCCGCGACGCGTCCGGCATCGTCCGCCAGCTCGGCAAGGATCCGAAGCGCTTCGCCCGCCGCCAGATCGCCCGCGAGGGCGGCCCCGAGAAGGCGGCGCGCCCCTTCGCGCCCGCCGACGACATCCCCGGCGGCTACGCCTCCCGCGGCAACGACAGCGAATGGGGGCAGCGCCTCGCCGACATCCTCACCCGGATCATGGACAAGGACATCGCCGTGATCCGCGCTGAATACGACCGCGCCGTGCGCACCGAGCACCCCGGCGCCCGCGGCGGCTGGTCCTGGGATTTCGCCGAGTTCGAATGGATGAACCTGCGCACCGCCTTCCCGTCGGCGACCTTCTCCATCCACCACGTCATCGGCCGCGCCGACCCGGGCCAGCCGCACCGCGCCGCGGTGCGCTGGAGCCTCGACGGCAGGCACGACGGCTTCGGCGCCTTCGGCCCGCCCACCGGCGCGCCGGTCCATGTCATGGGCATCACCCATGCCGAGTTCGGCCCCTGGGGCCTGCGCCGCGAATTCACCCTCTTCGACGAGATCGCGATCTGGAAACAGATCCTGCTGCACCAGGGAGACAAGTGATGGCCACGCTGGAGAAGACCCGCCCGACGACGCTCTCCGCCGCCGAGATGGAGGCGCGGATCGTGCGCTACGGCGACCTGCAGCCCTGCAAGACCGCCTTCATCGACGCCCATACCCCCGGCTCCGACCAGAAGGAGAACTTCACCGTCATCGGCGGCGGCGTCTCGGAGAGCCCCGACCAGCACGTGCACATCAAGGAGACGCCGGGCTTCAACATCGGCGCCGCCGGCCAGCCGCCGAAATGCCGCAACTCGCTCCATGTCCACCGCACGGCGGAGGTCTTCTTCGTGCTCCGGGGCCGCTGGCGCTTCTTCTGGGGGCGCTGGGGCAATGCCGGCGAGGTGGTGCTCGAGGAGGGCGACATCTTCAACATCCCCACCGGCATCTTCCGCGGCTTCGAGAACATCGGCACCGATTACGGCATGATCATGGCGATCCTCGGCGGCGACGACGCCGGCGGCGGCGTGGTCT
>NZ_DAIUBO010000099.1:0-13426 GCF_036846665.1 Amaricoccus sp.
CGGCCGCGGCTCGTCGCCGCGGTGCTGATGCTGCCTCTCTACTGGCCGCTCGGCGCCGTCGCCGCCTATCGCGCCATCGCCGAGGTCTTCACCCGGCCCTTCTACTGGCACAAGACCGAGCACGGCGTCGGCGAGATCCTCGAGACCTGATCCGCCTCACCTTTCGCCGCGCTGGGTGTCGGACATGAGCCGGGTCTCGAAGGCCCGGGAGATATGGTTGCGGATCGCGGCATCGGCGGCCACGCCGTCGCGGGCCTCGATCGCGGCCACGATCTCCGCGTGCTCGTCGAGCGCCTGCGCCCCGCGGCCCTCGGCGGCGAGCGAGGTCGTGGCGAGGAGGACCATGGAGCGGTGCACCATCTCGAGCTGGGCGACCAGATAGCGGTTGTGGCTCGCGAGATGGATCTGGCGGTGGAACCGCTTGTTGGAGCGTGCCAGGATCTCCGGACGGTCCATGATCTCGCGGTCGCGGCGGATCATGTCGTGGAGCACGCGGATCTCTTCCGGTGCCGCGTGCTGGGCGGCGAGCCGCGCGGCGAGGGCCTCGAGCTCGGCGCGCACCGCATAGAGCTCGCCGAGCTGGTTGTGGTCGAGGCTCGAAACCATCAGGCTGCGGCCATCGCGGGTCAGGACGCCTTGGGTTTCAAGGCGTTGCAGCGCCTCCCGGATCGGGGTCCGCGAGACGCCGAACCGCTCGGCGAGCTCGGATTCCACCAGCCGGTCACCCGGGCGGTAGTCGCCCTGATCGATGGCTTCCAGGACCAGGAAATAGGCGTCCTTCTGGGATGATCCGGATGGCGGCATGGGTCTGCGTCTCCCGTTGGGCGGGATCGGGATCCTAGCGTCCGGGCACGAAAAAGGCGATGCACAAGGCATGCGCGACCCATGCACCGGGACTCCGGCTGGAGGGCCATCGTTGCGTGGCGGCCACTTGGCCATGCGGCGGCATTGCGGCGGCACGGGACCGGCGCTAGACCGGTGCCATGCCGCGCCAGTTCTTCGCCCATGTCGAGGCCTGGGTCTTCGACCTCGACAACACGCTCTATCCGCCCGAGATCCGGCTCTTCGACCAGATCGAGCGGCGGATGACCGATTATGTCGCCGAGGCGCTGGGGGTGGCGCCCGACGAGGCGGGCCGGCTGCGGCGGCATTACTGGCGGCGCTACGGCACGACGCTCGCCGGGCTGATGGCCGAGCACGGGCTCGCCCCGGAGCCCTATCTGCGGCATGTGCACGACATCGACCTGAGCGGCGTTCCCGCTGATCCCGGGCTCGGCCGGGCCATCGCCGCCCTGCCCGGCCGCAAGCTGGTCTATACCAACGGCTCGCGCGAGCATGCGCGGCGAGTGACCGCGGCGCGCGGCCTCGACGGCGCCTTCGACGGGCTCTACGGCTTCGAGGACGCGGGCTATCTGCCGAAGCCGGAGGCGGCGGCCTTTGCCGCGGTCTTCGCGCTGGCGGATCTCGCGCCGGAGCGCGGCGCGATGTTCGAGGACGATGCGCGCAATCTCGCGGTGCCGCACGGGCTGGGCATGCGCACGGTGCTGGTCGGCGCGGCCGGGAACGCGCCGCATGTGCATCACAGCACCGACGACCTGGCGGGCTTCCTCGCCGCGCTGGTCTGACGGGCCGGGGCGTGGAGCGCATCGAGACCGACATCCTGATCGCCGGCGGCGGCATCGCCGGCCTGACGGCGGCAGCGGCCTTCGCCAGCGCGGGCTTCCGCGTCACCTGCGTCGACCCGGTGCCGCCGGTGACCGAGCGGGATGCGGCGGGGTCCGATCTCCGCTCCACGGCCTTCCTGATGCCCTCCGTCCGGCTTCTGGAGCGGGCGGGCCTCTGGGAGGCGCTGGCGGCGGAGGCCGCACCGCTCCGGGTGATGCGCATCGCCGATGCGGGCGGCCCGGATCCCGCGATCCGCGAGACGGCGGATTTCGAGGCGGGCGAGCTCGGCGAGCCGGTCTTCGGCTACAACCTGCCCAACTGGCTCCTGCGCCGCGCGATGGTGGCGCGGCTGGCCGAGCTCGAGGGGGCGGAACTGCGCGCGGGTTTGCGGCTGACCGATGTCACGCCACGCACGCGCGAGATCATCGCGCGGCTCTCGGACGGGCGGCAGCTGCGGGCGGCGCTGCTGGTGGCGGCGGACGGGCGCGACAGCTTCGTGCGCGAGACGCTCGGCATCGGCGCCCGGCGCTGGAGCTACGGGCAGAAGGCCCTGGTCTTCACCGTGGCGCACGACCTGCCCCATGAGGGCGTCTCGACCGAGATCCACCGCTCGGGCGGCCCCTTCACCCTGGTGCCCCTGCCCGACCACGGCGGGCGACCGCATTCGGCGGTGGTCTGGATGGAAACCGGGCCCGAGGCGGCGGCGCTCGCGGCGATGGCGGAGCCGGACTTCACTGAAGCCCTGAACCGGCGCGCCTGCGGCGTGCTGGGGCGTCTGGCCCTCGCGAGCCCGCGCATGCTCTGGCCGATCATCGCGCAGGTTGCCGGACGGCTCGACGGGCCGCGCACGGCGCTGGTGGCCGAGGCGGCGCATGTGGTCCCGCCGATCGGGGCCCAGGGGCTCAACATGAGCCTGCGCGACATCGCCGCCCTGCTCGATCTCGCGGTCGAGGCGCGCGCCGCTGGCGCGGATATCGGCGCCCCGGAGCTGCTCGCGCGCTACCACCGGGCGCGGTACGGCGACATCCTCGCGCGCATCGCCGGGGTGGACCTCCTGAACCGGGCGGCCATGGCAGGGCTCCCGGCGCTCCGGGACGCGCGGAGCGCCGGGCTGCGGCTGCTCTTCGGCCTGCCGCCGCTGCGCCGCGCGGCCATGGAGCTGGGGCTCGGCGCCGGGCGTGGGACCTGATCGCGAGCTATGCCATGCTTTCCGGTTCGGCGCTTCGGGGAAACACGGCCCGGGCGATGGACGGCGGCCCGGGCGACCCGTCCCGTCTGGACACCGCCGTGGGGCTCGCCTAGAGGGGCTGCGCGCCGGCAAACGGGGGAGAACACACCATGCGGGTCTATTACGATCGCGATTGCGACATCAATCTCATCAAGGACAAACGTGTCGCCATCGTCGGCTACGGCAGCCAGGGCCATGCCCATGCGCTGAACCTGCGCGACTCCGGGGCGAGGAACGTGGCGGTGGCGCTGCGCGAGGGCTCCCCCAGCGCGAAGAAGGCCGAAGCCGAGGGGCTGACGGTCATGGGCATCGCCGAGGCGGCGAAAAGGGCCGACGTGATCATGATGACCATGCCGGACGAGCTCCAGGCCGACACCTACCGCAAATACATCCACGACAACCTCCGCGAGGGGGCGGCGATCGCCTTCGCCCACGGGCTCAACGTGCATTTCGGGCTGATCGAGCCGAAGCCGGGGGTCGATGTCATCATGATGGCGCCGAAGGGGCCGGGCCACACGGTGCGCGGCGAATTCGTGAAGGGCGGCGGCGTGCCCTGCCTGGTCGCCGTCCACAACGACGCCTCAGGCAATGCGCTGGAGATCGGCAAGTCCTATTGCTCGGCGATCGGCGGCGGCCGCTCGGGGATCATCGAGACCGACTTCCGGCAGGAATGCGAGACGGATCTCTTCGGCGAGCAGGCGGTGCTCTGCGGCGGGCTGGTCGAGCTGATCCGCATGGGATTCGAGACGCTGGTCGAGGCGGGCTACGACCCGGAGATGGCCTATTTCGAATGCCTGCACGAGGTGAAGCTGATCGTCGATTTGATCTACGAGGGCGGCATCGCCAACATGAACTACTCGATCTCCAACACGGCCGAATACGGCGAATACGTCTCCGGCCCCCGCATCCTGCCGCGCGAGGAGACCAAGCGGCGCATGAAGGAGGTGCTGGAGGACATCCAGACCGGCAAGTTCGTCTCGGCCTTCATGGCCGAGAATGCGGTCGGCCAGCCCTCGTTCAAGGCGACCCGGCGGCGCAACGATGCGCATCAGATCGAGGCCGTCGGTGAGAAGCTGCGGGGGATGATGCCCTGGATCTCGGCCGGCAAGATGGTCGACAAGTCCAAGAACTGAGGCAACGGGTTAGCGCGTTTTCTTCGACGCGTGAGCCATGCGCGGCGCTGCAGGATGAAAGCTTGGAATGGCCCTTGGCCGTCTCCGCCGGACCTGGCGGTCCGGGGGCGACGCGGTCGCGCTCGGGCGCTGCCGTGACGGTCAGGCGCTGCGGATGCCGGACTGGCGTTCGATCATCCAGCCCGGCACGCGCCGGCCCGGCACGGAGGGTGAGTCGGCAGAACGGGCTTCGGCCCGGCGCCAGCGCATGTTAGACGCAACGCCATGGTGCGCTTCGAGGATCTGCGGGCGATGGTGCTGGCGCTGCCGGATACGGTGGAGACCACCTCCTGGGATTCGCGCTCGTTCAAGGTCAACGGCAAGGTGATCCTCTACTGGAACGCCGGCCACGACTGCCCGGTGTTCAAGGTCCCCGTGGAGGAGCGCGACTTCCTGATCGAGGCGGATCCGGAGACCTTCTTCACCACCGACCACCACCGGCCCTGGCCGCTGGTGCTGGCGCGGCCCGACCGGCTCGACCCGGACTGGGCGCGGGCCAATATCGAGCGGGTCTGGCGGGCGCAGGTCAAGAAGCGCACGCTGAAGGCCTGGGAGGCGCGACAGTGAGCGCAGACCGGGGTGCGCTTTCGCTGGCGCGGCGCGAGGGCCTGCCGGATGCTTTGCGGGTGCTGGTGGCGGAATATCCGCGCGAGTGCTGGGAGAACCATCGCAACCTGACCGCGCTGACGCGGTTCTGGCTGGAGCGCCATCTGATCTTTCGCGAGCTCGAGGCCGCGCTGCTCGCGGAGACCCGCGGGCTTCTGGCCGGAGACCGCGAACCGCGGGACTTCGCCACGCAGCTCGCCCGGCTCGGCAATGCCTTCCTCGGCGACCTGCAGGCCCATCACGGCATCGAGGATCTGCATTTCTTCCCCCGGCTGCAACGCCTCGACACCCGCATCGCCGCGGGGTTCGACCTGCTGGAGGCCGACCATCACGAGATCGAGCCGCGGCTGCAGGCGCTGGCCGAACGCGCGAACGCCCTGCTCGCGGCGATCCGCGAGGGCAGGCCGACCGCCGACGGGGCGGGCCGGCTGGAGGCGGAACTGCTCCGCCTGCAGGGCTTTCTCGACCGGCACCTGACCGACGAGGAGGAGCTGGTGGTGCCGGTGATCCTCGCCAATCCCGATGCCGATCTGGACTGAGGTGCGCCGGGATTTCACGGTCGACAAGGCCGGCGCGAGGGTCTAGAGAGCCCGCTGATCCGAGGGACCGAATTTTCGCCATGGCCAATGTCGTACTGACCATCCACCTGCTTCTCGCCCTGTCGCTGATCGTCGTCGTGCTGCTCCAGCGTTCCGAGGGCGGCGGGCTCGGGATCGGCGGCGGTGGCGGCGGCGTGATGACCGGCCGCGGCGCCGCCACGGCACTCTCCAAGCTCACCTGGGCGCTCGGCGTGGCCTTCGTGGCGACGAGCCTCGCGCTCACGATCATCGCGGCACGCGATTCCGCGCGGGATTCGGTGATCGACCGCGCGCCCGCGGGTGCGGAGGCCCCGGCCGAGGATCTCACGGCCCCGCCCGCGCTCGGCGAGGATCTGCTGCCGCCCGGGCCTGCGGAGGGACCCGCGGCGCCGCCCGCGGCGGAGTGATCGCTGCCGGCGCGGGCTGCGGCAATTCTTGGTTGCAGCGCCGCAGGTCACCACGAGATGTTGCGCCGTTCGTCTTGCCGGCCACGGGATCTTCCCGTATAGATTGAGTCCCGTGGAGCATCCGCTCGCAGCATTCGAGACCAGGAATCGACACGGGGACAGCGAAGATGGCACGCTACGTTTTCATCACCGGCGGCGTGGTGTCGTCCCTCGGCAAGGGCCTCGCCTCGGCGGCGCTCGGGGCGCTTTTGCAGGCGCGCGGCTATTCGGTGCGGCTCAGGAAGCTCGACCCTTATCTTAACGTCGATCCGGGCACCATGTCGCCCTTCGAGCACGGCGAGGTCTTCGTGACCGACGACGGGGCCGAGACCGACCTCGACCTCGGGCATTACGAGCGCTTCACCGGGGTGGCGGCGCGCCGGACGGATTCGATCTCCTCGGGGCGGATCTATTCCAACGTGCTGGAGAAGGAGCGCCGCGGCGACTACCTGGGAAAGACCATCCAGGTGATCCCGCATGTCACCAACGAGATCAAGAACTTCCTCCATATCGGCGAGGAGGAGACCGATTTCATGCTCTGCGAGATCGGCGGCACGGTGGGCGACATCGAGGGCCTGCCCTTCTTCGAGGCGATCCGGCAGTTCGGCCAGGACAAGCCGCGGGGGCAATGCATCTACATGCATCTGACGCTCCTGCCCTTCATCGCGGCCTCGGGCGAGCTCAAGACCAAGCCGACCCAGCATTCGGTCAAGGAACTGCGTGCCATCGGCATCGCGCCCGACGTGCTGGTCTGCCGCTCGGAGATGCCGATCCCGCCCAAGGAGCGGGAGAAGCTCGCGCTCTTCTGCAACGTGCGGCCCGAGGCGGTGATCGCCGCGCAGGATCTCGCATCGATCTACGAGGCGCCGCTCGCCTATCATGCCGAAGGGCTCGACCAGGCGGTGCTCGACGCCTTCATGATTTCGCCCGTCCCGAAGCCGAACCTGGCGAAATGGGAGGATGTGATCGACCGCATCCACAATCCCGAGGGCGAGGTGAAGGTCGCGATCGTCGGCAAGTACACCCAGCTCGAGGACGCCTACAAATCGATCGCCGAGGCCCTGACCCATGGGGGCATCGCCAACCGGGTGAAGGTGCGGGCGGAATGGATCGACAGCGAGCGCTTCGAGAACGACGACGACATCCCGCCCCTGCTCGAAGGCTTTCACGCCATCCTGGTGCCCGGCGGCTTCGGCGAGCGCGGCACCGAGGGCATGGTCCATGCGGCCCGCTTCGCGCGGACCCGCAAGGTGCCCTATATGGGCATCTGCCTCGGCATGCAGCTGGCGGTGATCGAGGCCTCCCGCGACCTTCTCGGGCTCGCCGATGCCGGCTCGGAGGAATTCGACCACGATGCGGGCAAGCGCCGCTTCACCCCGGTCATCTACCACCTCAAGGAGTGGCTGGAGGGCAACCGGACGATCAAGCGCGAGGTCACCGACGACAAGGGCGGCACCATGCGGCTCGGCGCCTATGACGCCATCCTGAGCGAAGGCAGCCAGGCGGCGGAGATCTACGGCCGCACCACGATCTCCGAGCGGCATCGCCACCGCTACGAGGTCGATATCGCCTATCGCGACAAGCTCGAGGGCTGCGGGCTGCATTTCTCGGGCCTGTCGCCGGACGGGCGGCTGCCGGAGATCGTCGAGATCCCCGGGCATCCCTGGTACATCGGCGTGCAGTTCCACCCCGAACTGAAGTCGAAGCCCTTCGCGCCGCATCCGCTCTTCGCCGATTTCATCCGCGCGGCGCTGGAGCAATCGCGGCTGGTCTGACGCGCGCAATCGGATATACCTCGGCCATGCTGACCGATCTCCTCCGCCGCCTGGCTGGCGAGCCTTCACCGCAGCCGCTGCACCCCGACGACGCGCGCCTCGCCATGGCGGCGCTGATGGTGCGGGTCGCGCGCACCGACGGGAACTATACCGAGAACGAGCGCAACCGGATCGACCGGGTGCTCGCGGTGACCTACGGGCTCGATGCCGGCGCGGCGGCGGCGCTGCGCGGCGAGGCCGAGGCGGCCGAGGCCGAGGCGCCGGACACGGTGCGCTTTACCCGGCTGGTGAAATCCGCCGTGCCCTACGAGCATCGCGAGGACGTGGTCGAGGCGCTGTGGCGCGTCGCGGCCGCCGACGGCATCAATGCCGACGAGCACGGTTTCCTGCGGCTGGTGGCCAATCTCGTGGGCGTCTCGGATCTCGACAGCGGGCTCGCGCGCCAGCGGGCGCTCAAGGACCGGGAATAGCCGGGCGGGCGTCGGGCTAGAAGTCGAGGCTGATGCGCCGGGTCAGGTTCAACCGCACCTCGTACTGATCCGCCGAGCCGAGCGCGGTGATCGGCGAATCGGCCGCGTCGTTCAGCAGGCGCTCCCAGGACGCCTCGCCCTCGAGGCCCCAGCGCTCGTTGAAGAGGTAGCGGGCGCCCAGGACCACGCCGCCGCCGAGCAGACCGCCGGAGGGATCGTATTCCGGCAGGCCCGAGGCCGCCGATTCCGCGGCGCTGACGCCGAAATAGGTGTTGGTGAAGAGCGTGCTGCCGAAGTTCAGCCGCGGCCCGAGCGTCAAGGTCAGGCCGTCCACGGGATAGGCGATCGCATCGGCGCCCAGGTCGCCGACCCAGGCATTCGATCCGATGATGCCGTAGCGCACATCGCCGAACACCCGGTAGTTGCGCTGCTCGTAGCCGAGGCCGAGTCCCGCCTCGAAGGCCCAGGGGACGTTGTCGAGCCCATTGATCTCGGAATGATGCGACGAGTTGCGGTTGGAGATGTAGCGCATCGACCCGCGCAGCCCCAGGCCCGTCCGGAAGCCCACCGCCCGGCCGGAGCCGTATTCGAAGCCGTTGGGGAAACGGAGATAGTCGATCCGCGCGATGCCGGTCGGCCCGGTCTCGTATTCGTCCGATCCGAAATAGGCGGGGCTGACCTCGATGCCGGCCCCGAGCGTGATCACGAGGTCGGGCGTCGAGGAATCGAAGGCGCCGCCCGCAGCGAGGAAGGCCGGAAGCGGCAGTTCGGCATCGGAATAGCCCGCCGTATCGGCCGGATAGCTCGTCTGCTCGAAGGGCACCACCCCGCCCGGAATCGAGGGCTCGGTGACGGCGCCCTCGGGCAGCGCCGCCGGCGCGTCCTGCGCCGACGCCGGCAGGCCGGCCAGGGCCAGCGCGAGCGTTGCGGCGGATGCCAGGAGCGGCGAGCGGCGAAGCATTTGCGACTCCGGAAGAATCGGTTTGGGCACGTTGTTCATATTTTAGTTGAGCTGGTTAACAATGTCTAAGTCGCATTGAGCGTTTGGCCACCCGATACCGGCCGGAACCGCGATTCCCGCGAAATCGTGACCGATCGGCTTCACTTTCATGGCTGCGCCCGCGCGGCGAGTTCGGCCGCGAGCACTTCCCGGACCACCGCGAGATCGGTTTCGCCCGACACGAAGGCCGCGCCGATGTCGCGGACGAGCACGAAGACCGGACGGCCGTCTCGCACCTTCTTGTCCTGCGCCATCAGGGCGATCAGGCCGTTGGCGTCGGGCAGCGGGCCGGGAATGTCGCGCAGGCTGCGCTTGAGCCCCATCGCCGCGAAATGCGCCGCGACCCGGCTCGGCGCCTCCTGCGGGCAGAGCCTGAGCGCGGCGCTGGTCTGGAAGGCGAGCAGGCAGCCGATCGACACGGCCTCGCCGTGGAGCAGCCTGTGCGAATAGCCGGTGGCGGCCTCGAGCGCATGGCCGAAGGTATGGCCGAGATTGAGCAGCGCGCGATCGCCCTGCTCGGTCTCGTCGCGCACCACCAGATCCACCTTCATCTCGCAGGAGCGCCGCACCGCCCGGGTCCGCGCGGCGCGATCGCCCGCGGCGAGGCGGGTGCCCTCCGCCTCGAGCCATTCGAAGAAGCCCGCGTCCCCGAGCAGGCCGTATTTGACGACCTCGGCATAGCCCGCGCGGAAATCGCGCTCCGCAAGGGTGTCGAGCAGGTCGATGTCGGCGAGCACCAGCTTCGGCTGGTGAAAGGCGCCGACCAGGTTCTTGCCCAGGGTCGAGTTGATCCCGGTCTTGCCGCCGACGGAGCTGTCGACCTGGGCGAGCAGCGTGGTCGGGATCTGCACCAGCCCGACGCCCCGGCGCAGGATCGCGGCGGCGAAGCCGGCCAGATCGCCGATCACCCCGCCACCGAAGGCGACGACGAGGTCGTCGCGCGCGATCCTCTCCGCGATCAGCCATTCGACGGTCTGCTGGAGTGCGGCCCAGCACTTGCTCGCCTCGCCCGGATCGAGGGTCAGCACGGCGGGGGCGATGCCCTCGGCGCCGAGCGCGGCCTCCAGCGTGCCGAGGTGGCGTGCGGCGACATTGCGCTCGGTCACGATGGCGATCCGGGGACGCTGCAGCAGCGGCGCGATCTCGGCGCCGGCGCGCTGCAGGAGCCCGGCGCCGATCCGGATGTCGTAGGCGCGGCCCCCGAGCGGGACGTGGACGGTTTCCATGCTCATTCGGTGCTCATTCCTCTGCGACGCCGATCGTCGGCGGGCGGGCCGGATGGCCCGCGTCGAACCGGCGCACGGCGGCGGCGATGCCGCGCGCCATGCTCTCGTGGCTGGCGCCCCGCCGGCTGTCGACGGTGACGTCGGCCAGCGCATAGACCGGCGAGCGGCGGCGGTCGAGATCGGCCAGGACCGCGCGCGGATCGGGCGCATCGAGCAGCGGCCGGCCGGGCCGGTCGCGCACCCGGTCCCAGAGCAGGTCGAGGCTGGCCCGGATCCAGACCGAGGTGGCCTGCGCCGCGATCTCCTCGCGGGTGCGCGGCTCGATGAAGGCGCCGCCGCCGGTCGCGAGCACGCAGGGCGCCTCGGAGAGCAGTCGGGCGATCACCCGGCGCTCGCCGTCGCGGAAGGCGGGCTCGCCGAGCGTGGCGAAGATCTCGGGGATGCTCATGCCGGCCGCGGCCTCGATCTCGCTGTCGGAATCGACGAAGCGCACGCCGAGCAGCGTCGCGAGCCGCTTGCCGACGCTGGTCTTGCCCGCGCCCATGAGCCCCACCAGCACCAGCGTGCGGCAGAGCACGAGGGCCTCGGCGGGGGGGTCGGAGGCGCGTCTGGGTCGGTCGATCATGCCAATTGCCGTCGGATCGCACGGAGGGTAGACTGGCTCGAGGCAGTCGCGGTGCGCGAGCCCCGTGATTGAACAGCACAAGACGCGGCGGTCAAGCCGCACAGACCGAGCAGGTGATCATGCGCTTTGTTCTCAAGGCAGTCCTCTTCCTCGTGGTGGCGGCCGGGATCGCCCTCCTGGGACTTGCGATCTTCTCCGATCTGCCCGCGCCCACTCGCGAGATCAGCGTCCCGGTGGAGGCGAAGTGATCCGGCGGGCCGCGGGGCTCGTCGCCGCCGGCCTCGTCGCCGCCTCGGGCGCGGCGGGCGCCGCCAGCGAGCCGCGCAGTGCCATACCCTGGCTCTCGGAGAGCATCCGCACCGATGTGCCCGCACCGCCGCCGCGCCCCGCGGAGCCTGCGCCGACGCGCGGCAGCGAGGAGATCACCGTGACGCCGCTCGGCACGGTGCGGCGCGACAGCGTCGGGCTGCTCCCGCCGGAGCGGAGCGGGCTCCCGCGCGCGCTCTGGGGCCCGACCCCGACCGGCCAGGCGGAAAGCCTGATCCGCGACCATCCCGACGCGGGCGTTCCGGCCGCGCGCGCGCTCTTCCGCAGGATCCTGCTCGCGGAGACCGATCCGCCGCAGCCCGCCGCGGCCGACGGCGCGCTTCTGGTGGCGCGCGTCGACCGGCTCCTGGAGATCGGCGCGCTCGAGGAGGCGCGGGCGCTGATCGAGCTGGCCGGTCCCGAGACCCCGGAGCTCTTCCGGCGCTGGTTCGACGTGGGGCTGCTGCTCGACGCCGCCGCGGCGCCCTGCGACGCGCTGCGGCAGAATCCCGCGCTCTCGCCCACCCTGCCGGCGCGGGTGTTCTGCCTCGCGCGCGGCGGCGACTGGAACGCCGCCGAGATCACGCTGGTGGTCGGCGAGGACGTGGGCTCGATCGGCGCCGACCAGCAGGCGCTGCTGGCGCGCTTCCTCGATCCCGAGATCTTCGAGGGCGAGCCGAATCCGCCGGTGCCCGAGCCGCTGACCCCGCTCGACTTCCTGATGCGCGAGGCCACCGGCATGCCGCGCCCGGCGGGCGCGCTGCCGACCGCCTTCCTGCACCACGACCTGGTGGAGCATGCGCCGATGCGCGCCCGCGTCGCCGCGGCCGAGCGGCTGGTGCTCTCGGGCGGCGTCGCGCCGCAGCTGCTCTTCGAGGCCTATCGCGCCGGCATCCCGCCCGCCTCGGGCGGGATATGGGATCGGGCGGCGGCGGTGCAGGCGCTCGACGCCGCGCTGGCGGAGGGCGCGGATCCGGCGACCCTCGGCGCGGCGCTGCTCGGTGCGGAGGAGGCGCTGCGCGCCCGCGGCCTCGAGGTCGCCCTCGCCCGGGAATACGCGCCGGCGCTGGCCGATGCCGACTGGAGCCGGCTCGACGGCGCGGCGCGCGAGCGCCTGGTCGCGGTGCTGCTGCTCGGCGGCGAGGCTCCGGCGGCGGCCCGGCTCGCGGGGGAGGCGCCGGACGCCTTCACGCGGACCCTGCTGACCCTGGCCGCGCAGGGCGGCGATCCCGCCCCGGCCACGGATCTGCAGCGCGCCGCCCTCACCGGCCTCGTCGCCATCCTGCCCGCCGACGAGCGCGAGGCGCAGCTGGTGCGGCTGGTGAACGACGGCCGCAGGGGCGAGGCCGTTCTCGCCGCGCTGAGCCTCCTCGAAGGCGGCGCGACCGTCGATCCGCCGGCGCTGCATGCCGCGCTTCTGGTGCTGCGCCGCGCCGGGCTCGAGCCCGACGCCCGCGCCATCGCGATCCAGTCCGTGCTCCGCGCGGGCGCGGGCCCGGCGGAATGAACGCGCGCTGGCTTTCCCGCTTCCTCGAGGCGATTCAGGCCGAGCGGGACGCCTCGCGCAACACGATCCTGTCCTACGGGCGCGATCTGCAGGATTTCGCGGACTTCCTGGAGAGGCGGGGCAAGGATTTCGCTTCGGCCGGGCGCAGCGACGTGGAGGCCTATCTCGGCGATCTCGCCGACCGCGGCATGGCGCAGGCCACCCGGGCGCGGCGGCTCTCGGCGATCCGCCAGCTCTACCGGCTGGCCTTCCTGGAGGGCTGGCGGGCGGATGATCCGGCGGCATTGATCCGCGGCCCGAAGCGGGCGCGGCGGCTGCCGGGGACCCTGAGCGAGGCGGAGGTCGACCGGCTGCTCGACGCGGCCGGGACGGCGGCGCGGAGCGAGGCCGAGGCGCTGCGCGACACCTGCCTGATGCAGCTTCTCTATGCGACGGGGCTGCGGGTGAGCGAACTCGTGGCCCTGCCGGTGGCGGGCGCGCGCGGCGATCCGCGCATGATCCTCGTGCGCGGAAAGGGCGGGCGCGAGCGGATGGTGCCGCTCTCGCCGCCGGCGCGCGAGGCGCTGACGCGCTGGCTGGCGCAGCGCGACCGCGACGAGGAGGCCGCACTCCGGGCCGGCAGGCCGCGCTCGGCCTTCCTCTTCCCGGCGCGCGGGCGCAGCGGCCACATGACGCGGGAGGCCTTCTTCCTGCTCGTCAAGCAGCTGGCGGGGGCGGCGGGGCTCGATCCCGCCGGCATCTCGCCCCACAGCCTGCGCCATGCCTTCGCCACGCATCTGCTCGCCAACGGCGCCGATCTGCGGGTGATCCAGACGCTGCTCG
>NZ_DAIUBO010000100.1:0-13280 GCF_036846665.1 Amaricoccus sp.
CCTCGGGGAAGGCGACGGGGGCCGGCGTCGCGCCGACGGCCTCGGCATAGGCGATCAGGAAGGGCACGTTCGGCGTGCGCAGGCGCAGGCCCGCCATGTCCTCGATCGCGTCGATCGGCTTGTTCGCGGTGGTCTGGCGGGTGCCGTAGTACCAGACGTCGAGCACGTGGATGCCCTGTTCCTCGAACTTCGCGGCCATTGCCTGCCCCCAGGGACCGGCGACGATCTCCTTGAGCTGGGCATAGTCGCCAACGACATAGGGCGCGCCGATCAGCTTGAGCTCGGGGATGGTGTAGGACATGTCGGGATAGCCCGTGATGACCATGTCGAGCTCGCCCGCCTGGGCCTGCTGCACCATCGCCTTGAAGTCGCCGAGCGTGGCCGAGGGGAACAGGTTGACGGTCAGCTCGCCCCCCGAGATCTCCTCGAGCTTCCGGGCGAATTCCTCGGCGCCCTTGTAGACCGGGGTCGCCTCGTTGTCCTGCATGCCCAGCGTCAGCTCGCGGGCCGAGGCCGTGGTGCCCAGCGCGAGCGCCGCGGCGCCGGCCAGGATGATTGCCTTCGTCGTCATTGCCTAATTCCTCCTTGAGATCGGTCTTCCGCCGGCGCCAGGCCGGATTTCGGGGCTTTCAGCCGCGCCCGGTAGGATCGCGCCAGATGGCGGTCCATGACGTCGGTCGCGGCGATCACGTCGCCGCCGAGCACGGCGTCATAGATGGCGCGGTGCTCGTCATGGGCGATGGCGTCGTAGCGGGCGGGGTCGTCGACGGGCGGGCGCTGCGCCAGCATCGCCGAGACGAACATGTCGTGCAGCGTCAGGATCACCGGATTGCCGACGATCGACACCAGCGCACGGTGGAAGGCGATGTCCGTCTCGGCGAAGCGGGCCGTGCCGATGGCGGCTTCGTTCCGGTCGAGCGCGTCCTGGAGGCGGGCCAGCTGGACCCGGTCGCGGCGCATCGCCGCCTCGCGCGCCGCGCCGGTCTCGATGAACTGGCGCATCTGCTCGAGATGCGCGCCGCCCTCCGCATCGCCCATCAGGTCGCGGATGTGATCGGCCGCGGCGAGCAGGATGGTCTGCAGCGACGGGCGCGTGGTCCGCGGCCTGCGCCCACCGCCCGCATCCAGGAAGCCGCGCATCTGCATCAGCGCCAGCGCCTCGCGCACGGTGGGGCGCGAGGCATCGAAGCGCTCGCAGAGCTCCCGCTCCGGGGGCAGGGGCGTTCCTGCGGCGAGCCCGCCCGATCGGATCTCGCCGATCAGGGCCTCGGCGATCGCATCGGGTGCGCTCCTGGCGCGCTGGGCGGTCGAAGCGGTGTCCTCCGTCATGTCCTCTGCGCCCTCCCTCTCGCCGTGGAATGCTGATCTGGTAATACCAAACAGAAATCTTGTCAAACCAAAAATGCATTATATACTCACCAACGAACGTCGCTCCTTGGGAACACGCCATGACCAGACCGCTTTCGGGAATGTATGCCGCACTGATGACCGGGCTCGCCGACGACGGCAGCTTCAGCCCCGAACGCCAGCGCACGCTGGACGAATACGTGCAGAAACAGGGACTTGCCGGGCTCTACGTGGGCGGCAGCAGCGGTGAGTCGGGGCTTCTCGACGTGGAGGAACTGCTCGCCCAGCAGGCGGTCGTCGCGGCCGATGCCGGGGCAACGGGCATGACGCTGATCGCCCATGTGGGCGCGCCGTCGCTGCGCGATTCGATTCGCCTGGCGCGCAACGCGGCCGGGCTCGGCTATCACGCGCTCTCGGCGCTGCCGCCGCATTCCTACCCGTTCAGCGATGCCGAGATCCTCGCCTATTACCGCGAGCTTCAGGCCGCGACCGAGCTGCCGCTGATCGTCTACGAGGTTCCGATCCGCACCGGCCGCCCGATCGGGCTCGACACGCTGGTCGCGATCATGGACCTGCCGAAGGTCGCCGGGCTGAAGTTCACCTCGACCGACATGTTCAAGCTCTCGATGCTGCGCCGGCGCTGCCCCGACGCCACGCTCTACTTCGGCTTCGACGAGATCTATCTAGGCGGCGCCGTGCTGGGGGCCGACGGCGGGATCGGCACGACCTACAACCTGCTCGGCCGGCTCTACGTGGCGCTCGATCGTGCGATCCGCGCAGGCGATCTCGGCGAAGCCATGCGCCTGCAGGACATCTCGGCCCGGTTCGTCGAGGCGCTGCTCGACACCGGCGTCCTGCCGGGAATGAAGGCGGCGTTCCGCGCCATCGGCATCGACCCCGGCCCGACGCGGGCGCCGATGCTCATGCGCCTGGGCGACGGCGAGGCGCGGATGGCGGAGGTCATGGCGCGGCCCGAGATCGCGCCGTGGATCGGTTGAAGCCGTCCATCCGGCGCGGTCAGCCACTGATCTGTCTTCCAAACGGATTCCGGGAGCGGCGCAGGGGCTCGGGAGAACCGAGCCGCGGCGGCCTGCCCGGCCGCGCGCGGGTCGGCCAGCGCGCCAGGGGCGAGCGGGGCGCTTCGATCACCGCAGGCGATCGGGCCAAGCTCTCCGGACAGTGCCGTCGGGATCAGTCCCCGATCCCCACCAAGCGCTTGAAGAAGTCGGGCCGGCCTGACCATACTGCGGCGGAAGCAGTCAGGCTATCGGGGGAGGGAAATGACAAAGGCCAATCCGTACAGGGGGTTCGTAACGGCTTTGGCCGATACGCTCGCGGCGGCGAAGGAGCTGCCGCTGGGCGGTTTCGCGCCGCCCGAGGCCGCGGCGCCGGCGGCCGGCAGCCCGACGGCGCTGATCTTCGCGCCGCATCCGGACGACGAATGCGTCATCGGCGCGCTGCCGCTGCGGCTCAAGCGCGAGCTCGGCTTCGATGTGGTCAACGTGGCCGTCACCCAGGGCAGCCGCGAGGACCGGCGCGCCGAGCGCTGGCAGGAACTGAGCGAGGGCTGCGCCTGGCTCGGATTCGGCCTCCTCGCGACCGGAGAGGGCGGCCTCACCGAGATCAAGCCCGAGACCCGCAGCGAGAATCCCGCCCATTGGCAGGCGGCGGTCGATGTCATTGCTGGGATCATCGCGGAGCGGAAGCCCAAGGTCGTGTTCTTTCCGCATGACGACGACTGGAACCGGACGCATCTCGGCACCCACCTGCTGCTGGTCGACGCGCTCGGCCGCCAGCCGCGGGATTTCGCCTGCCTTGTCGTCGAGACCGAGTTCTGGGGCGCCATGGACGACCCGAACCTGATGATCGAATCGAGCACGGAGGATCTCGCCGACCTGCTCGCGGCGCTCTCCTGCCACGCGGGCGAGGTGCGGCGGAACCCCTATCACCTGCGCCTGCCGGGCTGGATGATGGACAATGTCCGGCGCGGCGGCGAGCTGGTGCTCGGGCAGGGCAGGCCGGCGCCCGATCTCGCCTTCGCCACGCTCTACCGCCTGCGCCTCTGGCGCGACGGCGGGTTCCGCAGCGTGCTGGAGGAGGGCCGGGCGATGGCCGCGACCCAGGATCTGGCCGCGCTGTTTTCCCTCTGAAGGAGACCCACGAAAATGGAAGTCATCACCCGTCGCGACGCCGATCAGGCGGTCGAGCTGGTCGCCCGTCTCCTGGAGATGCGGATCCGCGCCAAGCCGGATTCGGTCCTGGGGCTGGCGACAGGACGGACCATGGAGAAGGTCTACGAGCGGCTGGCCGCGACCGGGGTCTCCTTCGCGAAATGCAGCAGCTTCAATCTCGACGAATACATCGGCATTCCGACCGACGATCCGAATTCCTACCGCACCTACATGCAGGAGCACCTGTTCTCGAAGGTCGACATCGACGTCGCCAATACCTTCGTGCCGGACGGCGCGGCCTCGGATCTCAAGGCCGCGGCCCGCGCCTATGAGGACCGGATCAGGGCCGTCGGCGGCATCGACGTGCAGCTGCTCGGCATCGGCGAGGCGGGCCATATCGGCTTCAACGAGCCACTGTCCTCGCTGATGTCGCGCACCCGCGACAAGGCGCTCACCCCGACGACGCGGCTGCAGAACGCGGGCATGTTCGGCGGCGATCCGGAGCGGGTGCCGAAGCGGGCGCTGACCATGGGGGTGGGGACCATCCTCGATGCGCGCGAGCTGATCCTGCTCGCGACGGGCCCGGCCAAGGCCAATATCATCGCCCGGGCGGTCGAGGGGCCGATCACCTCGATGGTGAGCGCCTCCGCGATCCAGCTGCACCCCAACTGCAAGGTCATTGTCGACGAAGCCGCCGCGGCGGAGCTTCAGGGCCGCGCGTATTACGACTTCGTCTTCGCCAACGAGCCCGAATGGGCGGAGTTCCGCGACTGAGCGGAAAGCCTTCCCTGCCGCACGGCCTTTCCCGCGCGGCAGGGATTCTCGAGGTCAGGCGGTATCCGGCATCACCTCATGCGCCTCGTCGGCGACGCTGGTCTTGAGGCGGCCCCAGAGCCGGAACAGGTAGTACGCCGCCGCGACCGCCAGGACGGTGAGCACCATCGCCCCCACGACACGCCCGTAGACCCAGTAGCCGACGGCGAAGAGCGTGAAATAGACCGTGAAGGTGCCCACGAGCATGCAGAGGATCTCGAGCGGGAGTTCTCCCGCATCGGCGTGCTCGATCGGATCGCCCTCGGCCCGCGCCCGCGCGACGACCGGGTCCCAGCCCTTCCCGGCCGGGCGGACGACCCGGTAGAAGTGGCGGAGCGTCGCCTCGTCGGTCGGCGGCGTCAGGTAGGTGATCGCCACCCAGCCGATCGTGGTGATGGTGATGCCGAGCAAGAGGCTGCTGGCGGTCGAGAGCGGCTCGTAGCCGAGGGCCGGGTGGACGAGCTGCAGGTAGATCGCCACCAGGAAGGAAATCACCATGCCGGCGATCTCGGTGAAGGCGTTGATGCGCCACCAGAACCACCGCAGGATGAAGATGAGCCCGGTGCCGGCGCCGATCGAGAGCAGGATGTTGAAGGCCTGCAGCGCGTTCGAGAGCGCGAGCGCGAGGAAGCCCGAGAGCACCATCAGCGTCACCGTCGAGATGCGCCCCATGCGCACCAGATCCGCCTCCGAGGCGTCGGGCTTGACGAAGCGGAGGTAGAAGTCGTTGACCACGTAGGACGATCCCCAGTTCAGATGGGTGGAGATCGTCGACATGAAGGCCGCGATCAGCGAGGCCACCACGAGCCCGAGCAGGCCGGCCGGCAGGTAGCTCAGCATGGCGAAATAGGCGAGGTCGTCGCGCACGATGCCGGCGTCGATCGCGGGAAAGGCCTCCTGCAGCGAGGCGATGTCGGGAAACACGATGATCGAGGCGAGCGCGATGATGATCCAGGGCCAGGGCCGCACCGCGTAATGCGCGACGTTGAAGAAGAGCGTCGCCGCCATCGCCTCGCGCTCGGACTTGGCCGCGAGCATGCGCTGGGCGATGTAGCCGCCGCCCCCGGGCTCGGATCCGGGATACCAGACGCTCCACCACTGCACCGCGAGCGGCAGGATGAAGAGCGGCACGAGCAGGTCCCAGTTGCCGAAGTCGGGCAGCATCGCGAGCTTGGTCGAGACGACCTCGTGGTTCATGAGAACCTCCATGCCGCCGACCTCGGGCATGCCGACGATATAGACCGCCGCCCAGACCGAGCCGAGCATGGCCATGCCGAACTGGAAGAAATCGGTCAGCAGCACCCCGGTGAAGCCGCCGAGCGAGCTGTAGAGCACCGTGACCACCCCGGCGATGATCAGCGTCTGGGCCGGCGAGAGGTCGAGCAGCACGCCGCCGATCTTGATCGCGGCGAGCGACACCGTCGCCATGATCATGACATTGAAGAAGACCCCGAGATAGAGCGCCCGGAAGCCGCGCAGGAAGGCGGCCGGCTTGCCGCTGTAGCGCAGCTCGTAGAATTCGAGGTCGGTGGTCAGCCGCGCACGCCGCCAGAGCTTGGCATAGACGAAGACCGTCAGCATGCCGGTCAAGAGGAAGGCCCACCAGACCCAGTTCCCCGCCACGCCGTTGTTGCGCACGATGTCGGCGACGAGCGCCGGCGTATCCGCGGCGAAGGTGGTCGCCACCATCGAGACGCCGAGCAGCCACCAGGGCATGTGCCGGCCGGAGAGGAAGAATTCCGACATGCTCGAACTGGCGCGACGGTAGACGGCCAGGCCGATCGCCAGAGAGACGGCGAAGAAGGCCGCGATGATAAGCCAATCGATGAATGCCAGACGCATGGAACTGTCCCCCTAGCGGTCCCTTCACGGACTCGTTGCCGTGACGCGAATCCGCGGCATGCGTGGACGCGCGTCTGGCGATCAGTGATGCGGGACGGCAGGGCTCTGTTCAAGGACAAACGGGCTTGCCTCACCGTTGAATGTTCCGCTTGATGGCGTTCGGGGAAACGGCTGCGGATGCGGGGGCGCGATGGAACTCTATCTCGGGATCGACGGCGGCGGGACCAAGTGCCGCGCCCGCATCGCCGACGGGAACGGCGTCACGCTCGGCGAGGGCATCGCGGGCTCGGCGAACACGCGGCTGGGGCTCGACGCGGTCTTCGCCGAGATCTCGTCGGCGGCAAGAGACGCGCTCGCGGCGGCGGGGCTGCCGGGCGCGGGGCTGGACGAGTTGCATGCGGGGCTGGGGCTCGCCGGTCTCGCCCTGAAGAGCGAGCGCGCCAAGGTCGCCGCCTATGCCCATCCCTTCGCGACGATGGTGGCGGAAAGCGACGCCCATACCGCCTGCCTCGGCGCGCATTCGGGACGCGACGGCGCGATCCTGATCGTCGGCACCGGCTGCTGCGGCTGCGCGCTGGAGGGCGGCGCGGAGCGCACGATCAGCGGCTGGGGCTTCGAGATCGGGGATCGGGGAAGCGGGGCATGGATCGGTCACCGCGCCTGCCGGCGGGCGCTCTGGGCTTTCGAGGGGCTGGCGCCCTATACCGATCTCGCCCGGGAGATCATGGCCCGGTTCGACGACAGTCCCGAGGCCATCGTCGGCTGGGCCACGGCGGCCAAGCCGCGCGACTTCGGCTCGGTGGTGCCGCTGGTCTTCGCGCATGCGGAACGGGGCGACGCGCTCGCCCTGACCATCGTGCGGCAGGCCGCCAAGGACATCTCGGCCCTGGTCGCGAAGCTGATCGGATCGAGCGGGCTGAAGCTGGCGCTGGTGGGCGGTGTCGCGGAACCGATCACCCCCTATCTCGACGAGGGGGTGCGCGCGCGCCTGATGCCGCCCGAGGGCGGCGCGCTGTCGGGGGCGCTTCGCCTTTCCGGCTGCCCGGGCCTGCTCGCCTAGATGACCGCTGCCGATATCCGGCGGATCGGGTCGCGGCGGCGCGTGGCCGGGGCTGACGCCCGCCGCCGCGCCGTCGAACCTGTTGAACAAATGGTTCAGCCAAGATATCGCGCCACGAAGCCAAGGCTGACGATGCGCCGGGATCGGGCGGTGGGCCGCCCCTTCCGATACCCCGGGTTCGGGGTTTCCCGCCGCATGGGATGCAGCCTGCCATGATCGGACGAGGGGAATGACGGAGATGAGTTCGGAGGCCGGGCCCGCGCCGCTGTCGCAGGGCATCCGCATCGAGAGCGCCGAGGTCCGGCTGGTGCGGCTGCCGCTGCTGGTGCCCTTCGTGATCTCGACGGGCACCATGACCGACAAGCTCTTTCCGCTCTTGATCCTGAAGGGCGAGGGACTGGAGGGCATTGCCGAGGGGGTCATGGATCCCCAGCCCGACTACCTGGAGGAGACCGTCGCCGGGGGGCTCGATTTCCTCTGCACCGCGCTCCTGCCGCAGGTCGTCGGCAAGCGCTTCCGGTCGCCCTACGAGCTGGAGCCCATCCTCGGCCCCTGGCGCGGCAACCGCATGACCAGGGCCATGGTCGAGATGGCGTTCTGGGACCTCTGGGCGAAGAGCCTGGGCCTGCCGCTGCAATGCGCGCTCGGCGGGGTCGGCGACCATGTCGATGTCGGTGTCAGCCTCGGCATCGCCCCGGCCGAAACCACGCTGGAGCGGGTCGCCGAGGCGGTCGCCGGCGGCTACAAGCGCACCAAGCTGAAGATCCGCAAGGGCCACGACCTGAAGATCGTTGCGGCGGTGCGCGACCGCTTCCCCGAGATCAAGCTGACCGTCGATGCCAATACCGACTACGGCCTGCAGGACATGCAGCTCCTGCAGGGGCTCGACGCCTTCGGGCTGGATTATATCGAACAGCCGCTCGCCTATGACGACATCCACGACCATGCCACCCTGCAGGCGGCGCTGAAGACCGCGATCTGCCTCGACGAAAGCATCCGCAACGCCGTCGATGCGCGCAAGGCGCTGGCGATGGGGGCCGCGCGGGTGATCAACATCAAGGTCGGCCGGGTGGGCGGCCTCGCCTCGGCGCGCGCCATCCACGACACCTGCGCGGCCTTCGGGGCGCCGGTCTGGTGCGGCGGCATGCTGGAGAGCGGCATCGGCCGGGCGCACAACATCCACATGGCCACCATGGCCAATTTCACCAAGCCGGGCGACACCTCCAGCGCCAGCCGCTATTTCGCCCGCGACATCATCAACGAGCCGCTCGAGGCCAGCCAGGGCCGGATGCCGGTGCCGGGCAATGGCGCCGGGATCGGCGTGACCCTGGACCGCGCCTATCTGGCGACGGTCAGCGATTTGCGCGAGGAGATCCGGGCATGAGCAATGCATCCGCCGATGTCGTGCTCCGCGACCTGCGGACCGTCGCCGAGTTCAAGGAAGCCGAGGTGCTCCAGACGACGGTCTGGACCGAGGGCGATACGGCCGACAACGCCGATCTGCTGATCGCCATCCAGCGCGAGGGCGGGCTGGTGGCGGGCGCCTATGTGGACGGGGCGCTGCGCGGCTTCGTCTTCGGCTTCCCGACCAGCCAGGCCCATGTGCAGCATTCGCACCGGCTGGCCGTGCATCCCGACACGCGCGGGCTGGGGCTGGGCATGGCGCTGAAATGGTATCAGCGGGACTGGTGCCTGCAGCGCGGCATCTCCCTGGTGCGCTGGACCTTCGATCCGCTGCGGCGGATCAACGCGACGATCAACATCACCCGGCTGGGCGCCAGCGTCGGCACCTATCACGAGGATTATTACGGCGAGATGGGCGGCATCAATGCCGGCATCGCCTCCGACCGGATCGTTGCCGACTGGCACCTCGACGCGCCCCGGGTCGTGCGCCTCGCGGCGAATCCGAAGGCCCGGCCGGAGGCGCCCGCGGGTAGCGGCAAGGCGGTGCGCATCCCGCCCGATCTGGACGCGCTGCTGGCGAAGGACCTGCCGCAAGCCACCTCCGAGCGGCTCCGGGTCCGCAAGGAGCTTCGCGAGGCATTTGCGGAGGGCTACCGGATCGAATTCTTCGACGCGGAGAACTGCTGCTTCCTGCTTTTCCGGCGATGAGGCGGGTCTGATCGCAGGATTTGACATGCGCGCTCGCCCGGCGCGCGGCCTTCTCTCGGAGGCCGAGGAGGCGGCGCCGGCCCAAGGCGCGTCCCGACGTGACATACCAAAAAACACCGCGGAAACAATAGTATAAACCCTGTCCCGCTGCGGGACACTGTCCCCGACCGGCGCACCGCGACCGCATCGAACCACGGTCGACCTCCAGCGACAGGAACTGGCTCAGACGATGCCGCCGCCGCCCCCCCGACTCGCCGGCCGCTCGGCCGCGACGCGCGCGCGGTAGCCCGAGGCCCGGTAGGCCCCGACCGGGTCGATCGCCGCGCCCTTCTCCAGCCGCGTCATCGCCAGGATCGGCTCGACATCGGTGCGGAACGCCCGTTTCAGCGTGGTGGTGGCCATCAGCGCGTCGTTCTCCTGCTGATATCCCTCGAGCGCAGCGCGATCGACCAGCAGCGCCTGGGCATAGGCGCGCTGCACCTCCATCGCGCTCGTCATCAGGCTCTCGATCGGATCGGTGACGTTGTGCGACTGGTCGAGCATATGCGCGGGGTCGAAGCCGGGCGTGCCCTCGGCATCGACCAACTCGTTGAAGACCAGGAACAGCCGGTAGGGGTCGATCGAGCCGGTATCGAGGTCGTCGTCGCCGTATTTCGAATCGTTGAAATGGAAGCCGCCGAGCTTGCCGAACTGGATCAGCCGAGCGACGATCGCCTCGATGTTCACGTTCGGGGCGTGATGCCCGAGATCGACGAGGCAGAAGGCCCGCTCGCCGAGCTCGCGCGCGACCATGTAATTGCTGCCCCAGTCCTGCACGACCGTCGCATAGAAGGCGGGCTCGTACATCTTGTGCTCGGTGAAGAGGCGCCAGTCCTCGGGAAGGGCGGCGTAGATCTCCCTGGCCGAATCCAGATACCGCTCGAACTGCCGGGTGAGATGCGCCTGGCCGGGGAAGTTCGAGCCGTCGCCGATCCAGACGGTCAGCGCCCTGGAGCCGATCTTCCGCCCCAGCTCGATGCAGGCGAGGTTGTGCTCGATCGCCTGGCGCCGGACCGCCGCATCGGTATGGGACAGCGAGCCGAACTTGTAGGAATGCACCTGTCCGTCGCTGTCCTGGAAGGTGTTGGAGTTCATCGCGTCGAAGGCGAGCCCCACCGCTTCGGCCTTGGCCAGAAGATCGGCGGCATCGGCGCTGTCCCAGGGAATGTGCAGCGACACCGTCGGCGTGGCCCGGGCCAGCTGGTGGATCACGCCGCAATCGTCGAGCTTGTCGAAGATGTCGCGCGGCTCGCCGGGGCCGGGAAAGCGGGCGAAGCGGGTGCCGCCGGTGCCGGTGCCCCAGGACGGGATAGCCACCCCGTATCCGGCCACCTTCCGCCCGATCGCCGCGATGTCGATGCCGCGCCGCGACAGATGCGCGCCGAGCGCATCGTAATCCTCGCGCAGCCGCGCCTCGGCCTCGGCATTCGAGCCCGCGATGATGTTCGGGTCGATCATGTTCCGTCCCTCGGATGGCGCGCGCGGGCGCGGTGGATCGCCGGTTCCGTCCCGGCCGGAGCCGGGCCGATCAGCGCGTGAAGGCCTGCACGTTGCCGGCATCGACGTTGACGATGTTGCCGGTCGATTTGGCGGAGGCGTCGGAGGCGAAGAAATAGGTCGCTTCGGCGATGTCCTCGGGCAGGACCGAGCGCTTGAGCAGCGATCGCTGGCGGTAGTGCTCCTCGAGCCCGTCCTTGTCCTTGCCGTAGGTCGCGGCACGCTCCTTCAGCCAGTCCCCCGACCAGATCTTCGAGCCGCGCAGCACCGCGTCGGGATTGACCACGTTGACGCGGATGCCTTCGGGCGCGCCTTCGAGCGCGAGGCAGCGGGCGAGGTGGATCTCGGAGGCCTTGGCGGTGCAATAGGCGCTGGCGTTCGGCGAGGCGGCCAGCCCGTTCTTGGAGGCGATGAAGACGATCGCGCCGCCGATGCCCTGGGCCTTCAGCATCCGGAAGGCTTCGCGGGAGACCAGGAAATAGCCGGTCGAGAGGATCGCCATGTTGCGGTTCCAGAGCGCGAGCGAGGTGTCCTCGACCGGCGCGGAGGAGGCGATGCCGGCATTGCTGACAAGGATGTCGAGGCCGCCGAATTCGACGGCCATCTCGGCATAGGCCTTCGCCACGGCCTCTTCCGAGGTGACGTCCATCTCGACCGTGCGCACCACGTCCTGGGAATGGCGCGACGACAGCACGGATGCGGCTTCCGCCAGCGCGGCGGCGTCGATATCGGCCAGAACCACACAGGCCCCCTCGGCCAGGAACCGCTCGGCCGTCGCCGAGCCGATGCCGCCGGCGCCGCCCGTGACGATGGCGATCCGCCCGGCGAGGCTCTTGGGCCTGGGCATGCGCTGGAGCTTGGCCTCCTCCAGCTGCCAGTATTCGATGTCGAAGGCCTCCTGCTCCGGCAGGCCCCGGTATTGGGAAACGGCGCTGGCGCCGCGCATGACGTTGATCGCGTTGACGTAGAACTCGCCCGAGATGCGCGCCGTCGCCTTGTCCTTCGCGAAGGTGATCATGCCGACCCCGGGCACGAGATAGACCACGGCATTGGGATCGCGCAGGGGCGGGCTGTCGTCGCGCCGGCACCGCGCGTAATAGGCCGCATAGTCTTGGCGATAGGCCTCGATCGAGGCGGGCAACCCGGCGAGGGTCGCGTCCAGGTCGGGGTTCGACGGGTCGAAATCCACGACCAGCGGCCGGATCTTCGTCCGCAGGAAATGATCCGGGCAGCTGGTTCCCAGCGCCGCGAGCGGCTCCATGTCGCGGGCATTGACGAATTCCAGCACCGCCGCCTGGTCGTCGAAATGCCCGACCATGCGGACGTCCTTCGACACCATGCCGCGGATCGCCGGCATGAGCGCCGCGGCGATCCTGCGGCGCTCGGCCGCGGGCAGGGAGCCGTGCTTCTCGCCGCCGAAGGCGGCCTTGCCCGCGGTCTCGACCTCGAACCAGTCGATGGCGCGATTGATCACCTCGAGCGTGGTCTCGTAGCATTCCCTGGCGTCATCGGCCCAGGTGAAGAGCCCGTGGCTTTCCAGCACGACCCCCTTCGCCTCGGGGTTCTCCCGGCAGAATTCCTCGAGCCAGAGGCCGAGCTCGTAGCCGGGGCGCTTCCAGGGGAGCCATCCGATCTCCTCGCCGAAGATCCGTCGGGTCAGGTCGCGGGAATTCACCGAGGCCGCAATGGCGATGATCGCGTCGGCATGCATGTGATCGACATGCCTGCGTGGCACATAGGCATGCAGCGGCGTGTCGATCGAGGCCGCGCGCGGATTCAGCCGGAAGGTGCAATGGGGCAGGTAGCCCACCATCTCGTCTTCGAAGGCGACCCCTCGGTAGAGTTTCTTCAGCGCCTCGAGCCGGTCCATGTAGAGCGTCGCGAAGCCGTCCATCCTGATCGAGCCGACATCGCCGCCGGAGCCCTTGACCCAGAGCACCTCGACCTCTTCTCCGGTCAGGGGGTCGGTTTCCATCACCTTGGCCGAGGTGTTGCCGCCGCCGTAGTTCGTGACGCGCTTGTCCGATCCGAGCAGATTCGAGCGGTAGAGCAGGAGCTCCGGTCCGCTCATGCCCCTGGCGCGGGCGTCGTCCCATTGGCTCTCGAGTCGACCGGACGCGGCATCCTTCGGCATCGTCTTCCTCCCCGCGGGTCGCGAATGTCTGGCGTGAGGGCCGTTTACCGCTCTACCGCTCCAGAGTCAATCAGAATCGCGCAGAAGTGACGGATTGTGCACTGCAATGAAGCGATAATGACCGATCATGATTGACACGGGCCGGGACCGGTGGCAACAATGCGTCAGGGAGGAACGGATGCACGAAAAAGAGCGCCATCGGATCATCCTGTCCGCCGTGCAGGATCGTCCGGTCGTCACCGTCGCGGAGATGGTCGAACTCACC